>NZ_JAOQIO010000034.1:0-261100 GCF_025567575.1 Paenibacillus baimaensis
ATTTTTTTCTCCCCTCGGGGAGAAGTCTTTTAAAAGAGTTTACACAAAAGATTTGACAGACCCAGCCCAGACAAATCACGCCACTATCTCATATGCTTTATTAGGTGAATGACTATTTTTAGGGAGGAACCATCACATGTACTATGCAACACCATGGACACCAGATCCGCATTTTCAATCCTATTTTCGTCCTCTAAATGATTATCCGGTATATCCAATTCGCTCAAACTATGGTCAAAGTAATTACAATCCTTATGCACAGCCTGTTGTGCCATTCTTGAGATATGAATCTGTTTCACCTCAAAAATCTGCATGTATCAGTAGTGCAGAAGTAGAATTAAACCAGGCTTTTCGAACGCTTTGGGAGCAACACGTTGCCTGGACGAGGATGCTTATTATAAGTATTGCAGAGAGTTTGTCAGATGAGGCACTGGTTACTAAACGTCTCCTTCGTAATCCTCCTGATATGGCCAATGTGTTTAAGCATTACTACGGGGAAGAGATAGCTACACGATTCAGCGGTTTATTTAGAGAGCATCTTGTATTGGCCGCACAACTTGTTAAAGCAGCCAAGGCTGGCAATAGCCGGGCAGCCGCGGAAGCGGAGAAAAACTGGTATGCCAATGCGGATGAAATAGCTGCTTTTCTTAACAGTATCAACCCCAATTGGCCAAAAGCAGACTTGAGGAATATGCTGCATGAACACTTACGTATGACCAAAGATCAAGCTGTTTTCAGGTTATCCAAAAAATATAAATCTGATATCGCGACCTACGATCAGATCGAGAAACAGGCACTTGAAATGGCAGATGCATTTACAAATGGAATTGTAAAGCAATTTCCTAATCATTTTTAATGATCTGCAAAAATAGAAACTAATTAGACTTCTACTTATTTTGGAGTCGTTACAATAAGATCGCTGGAATCGTCTAAGAGACTGTCATTTAAAACAACAGTCTCTTTATTATCTCTTTTTTAAAGAAGCGTGTGACAAGCGAGAATAAGACTCCGATATCTAGGAGAGCATGGCCTTCCACTTGGAGTAAACCTTCCAAGCTTCGCCTGATTCCAGGTGGGCTTTGCAGGTATAAAGGCCTTCTTCGACAGATTCAACCCTGTCAGCTAGATGAAGTCTGTATGCAGCGTTCAATAGTACCTGATGGGTGAATCCGATATGTGCGTCACCGTGAAGAACAGATTCAGTCACCCGAAGCTGCTCGGCAGCGTTCCAAGTTGTTTCGGGAAGGGGAGTATCCAGCCCCAGGTTCTCCGGATTGACGACATGAAGGGAAGCGTGCCCGTTCTCCACCATATAGGTGCGAGTCGGTCGATCGATGTACAGGTCCTCCGAGCCCTCGGTACCTTGGACGATAAGAGATTTGCGGTATTTCAATTGAGTCGTGAGCCGAGATAACCGATCGAATACAGTGTTGTGGTAAACGCCGAATACCAGGTAAGGGGAGCAGCTGTAATCGATCAATTTCTCAGCCGTATTCAATACAGTCCTCATTCCGAGCTGTTCCCTGATCGGGCGCAATTCTTTTAGTGGAGGGCACCATTCCTCTGCAGGGACATACAATACTCCAGTTTCTTTAGCGGCTGTAACTATTTCCGTGCGTGTTCGTTCACTTATGGTTATTCCTGCCTCCAGAAGAATGTCATGCAGTGTCACTCCCCATTTGGGGGGGAGTGAGGCGGTACCATGAAGCGTCACCGGTAACCCGGCTGCAGCGAGTAGAAACGAAACGGCAAATGTAGCGAAGAATGATTTATTACGTCCATCATAGGGTCCGGCGCAATCGATGCCTTCCTGGATCGGTTCGCGGTAAGCGGCTTCACGGCATATTTTCACAAAGGCTTCCAGTTCCTCCACGCTCTCCATCTTAATGCGCTCCGCCATGAAGAAGGCGCCTATCTGGGCTGGAGTTGCCCGAAGGTTGATGATTTGTTCCGCAGCTTCTAGAGATTCCTCATATGTCAAATCGCGGGCTCCGCGTTTGCCACGCCCGACTTCCTTCAAATATGTGATCATTTAGGCTTCACCCTGCTTTCTTTGCCCACTTGGAGCAATTGATAGACCTTCACGATGGACGTAGCGACGTCGACCAATCTCTTGCGTTCATTCATCGCTTGTTTACGAAGGATGTCATAGGCCTCCGATTCAGTGATAGATTTAATCTCACACAAAATACTCTTAGCCATATCGATCCATTTACGTTCCTCGATACGGCTGAGCAGCTGCTCTCGCTCGTTGTACCATTGTTGGCGTTCAACGAATTGCTTGGAACTGAAGTGAAGTGCCCAATGGATTTCATAGCCTTTCATGAAAGGGGTAAGCATTCCATCCAGCATCACGTCATCCTCGCAAGCTTCCAAGGACTGGGAGGCAGAACGTTCATCACACCACCAGATTAAAGGCAGACCCTTAAGCTGCATAAGAAAGGTGCTCCAAGGTTTAACTTCATCCATTGACAACTGCAATATGGCCGCATCCGCATCGATAATGAGCTGCTTAGCCTGTTCTTGGTCGCTGGTACAGGTAACGATATAACCATTGGAGCGTAGAATGCTTTCGGGGGAAAGCGAATCTGATACGGGGAAGAACTTCCCTTCTTGGGCCAATTTTTGGTTATGAATAACCAACACTGAACGCATGAATGATTCCCCATTTCATTGATTTCGATAGCCAAAACTCTGTTTGTTATATATCCTTACATAAATATATAACACAGATCCAATTATATTGTCTATTGCTTAGTTTTCAAAAAATTATGTTATGTATATTGACATCAAGATAAGTCCGTAGTATATTCGAATTAACCAATTAAATATTCGGGGGTACAATGGGGTATCCCTTTAAGCGGCAATGGAGCCTGCTATCGTCTTTCACGGATTATTTATCGTGGAACGAAGCGGGCTTTTGTGTTTATTTTTTATGGAATTTCGAGAGGAGAAGATGAATGTATGGAAGGAACTAACAAGAAGAAGTTGGTGCTGGTCGGGAACGGAATGGCGGGCGTTCGGGCGATAGAGCATCTGCTCAAGCTAGCTCCGGAAGCTTATGAAATCACGATTTTTGGAGCAGAGCCGCATCCTAATTATAACCGGATTATGCTGTCCTCGGTTCTTGCAGGTGGTGCTGACCTTCAGGAAATCGTTATTAATGATTGGGATTGGTACAAGGATAATAACATACAATTATTTGCCGGTCATCGAGTGACACAAATTGATTCGATTCATAAACGTGTCGTCTCCGATCAAGGCATAACGGTCTCCTATGACGTGTTGATCCTGGCAATGGGTTCGAATCCTTTCATGCTTCCGCTGCCGGGGGCTGACAAAGAGGGAGTTATTGCCTTTCGAGACATCAAGGACTGTGAGATCATGATGGATTCCTCTCGTAAATATAAAAAAGCAGTCGTTATCGGCGGAGGATTGTTGGGTCTTGAAGCGGCACGAGGCTTGCTGCATCTTGGAATGGATGTATCTGTTGTGCACATAAACCCTTATCTCATGGAAAGGCAGCTGGATGAAACAGCAGCGAAGATGCTGCAAGCGGAGCTGGAGCAGCAGGGAATGAAATTTCTACTGGCGAAAAACTCCGATTCGATTGTTGGAAGGAAAAGGGTTACGGCGCTCAGGTTTACGGATGGTAGCAAGATTGATGCTGACCTTGTCGTAATGGCGGTAGGTATCCGTCCGAATGTGGAACTGGCTAAATCTTCCGGCATTGAAATCAACCGTGGAATCGTCGTTAATGATTGGCTGGAAACGAGTATTCCGGGTATCTATGCTATCGGAGAATGCGCGGAACACCGTGGAATCGCGTATGGTCTCGTGGCACCGCTCTATGAGCAGGGTGCAGTGCTTGCCAAGAAATTGGGAGGAGTCGAGACTGTAGGTTATGCGGGCTCTGTGACCTCCACGAAACTGAAGGTTTCAGGTGTGGATGTATTCTCCGCAGGAAGATACGAGGAACCAGTAGGCTCGCGGTCTTTGCGTTACCAGGATGAGGTAGACGGTGTCTACAAGAAAATCGTACTCCAGAACGACAAGCTGATTGGGGCTGTACTGTTCGGAGATACCCATGACGGAGCAAAGCTCTTCTCCATGATCAAGAATGGAGAAATTGTAGCTGGACGCGAAAAAGAGCTGTTGCTTGGTGGTTCCATCGGCGGAGGTGCGGCCGCATCATCGGATAGCAGACTTAAAGATATGACAGAGGACGAGATCATCTGTGGGTGTAACGGTGTATCCAAAGGCACAATAGCAGATGCTGTCATTGCCAAAGGCTGCAGGAGCGTCGGTGAAATCAAATCGTGCACGAAGGCATCTGCCTCCTGCGGGGGTTGCAAGCCATTAGTAGAAGGCTTACTGAGGATGTACGCCGGTGATGAGGCTGGAGAACAGGTGAAGGAAGGGATTTGCGGCTGTACCTCACTGACAAGAGATGAGATTGTTGCTGAGATTAAACGGATGGAAATGATGACGATCAAGGAAGTCATGCATGTGCTCGATTGGCGGAATCCCGAAGGTTGCGCGAAGTGCCGCCCGTCACTTAACTATTACTTGGGCATGCTGTGGCCCGAAGCGTATGCAGATGAGAAAGAGTCGCGGTTTACGAATGAAAGATACCATGCAAATATTCAAAAGGACGGTACTTATTCGGTTGTTCCAAGAATATACGGTGGAGTCACATCTCCGTCAGAGTTGAAGAAAATCGCCGAGGTCGCAGAGAAATACGACGTTCCAATGGTAAAGTTCACAGGTGGACAGAGGCTGGATCTGCTGGGTGTGAAGAAAGAGGATCTTCCGAGAATGTGGGAAGAGCTGGATATGCCCTCAGGGCATGCATACGGTAAGACACTTCGCACCGTTAAGACGTGCGTCGGGTCCACGTTCTGCAGGTTCGGTACGCAGGATTCCATCGCCATGGGGATCAGGCTGGAGAAGGAGCTTGAACGGCTGAATACACCAGCGAAGGTTAAGCTTGCAGTTTCCGGATGCCCGAGGAACTGTGCGGAGGCCACGATCAAGGATTTTGGAGTTGTTGCCATCGATGGTGGCTGGGAGCTGCATGTCGGAGGTAACGGGGGGGTCCATGTCCGAGCGACGGAGCTGTTGTGCGTGGTCAAGACGGAGGATGAAGTTAGTGAATGGGCTGGTGCTTTCTTGCAATATTATCGGGAGAATGCGCAGTGGAACGAGCGTACCTCCAATTGGATCGAGCGAGTCGGACTGGAATCGGTCAAACGCGCGCTTGAGAAGCCAGAGGAACGAGCGGTGCTCAGCGAACGGATTAAGAAGGCACTCAGTATGACTACCGATCCTTGGAAACAGATCGTAAACGAAGATTCCCTACGCAAAAACTTTGAACCACTAAAGCAAGTACAACCCATAATAGACTAACACCAAGCAGACAAGGAAAGGTGGAGGAGATCGTATGTCTAAATATCTAATTGGCCAGTTGTCTGACATTGATCCAAAAGGCTCGCGCACGATAGTGGTACACAATCTGGAAATTGCATTGTTCCGTCTATCAGATGGTGAAATATTCGCAGTCGAAAACAAGTGTCCCCATAAAGGGGGGGCTTTATCTGAAGGGATGGTATGCGGAGGAAAGGTCCACTGTCCTCTGCACGACTGGAAGATTGATTTGCAAACAGGGAATGTACACGAACCTGATGATGGCTGCGTGAACACTTACGAAGTTGAGGTTGATCGAACCAATGGCTCCATATATGTAACTATTTAGACGAGGGAGGATGTCGGATATGGATTATATCAAACCTGGGCAAGTCATTAACCAAATGGTGGAGGTAGGGAAGACTAAAGCCGAGATGAGCGTCATGAACATGTTCATCCGCGGTGTATTGGCAGGGGCGATCTTGGCATGTGCCACGACGTTGGCATTCACTGCAACCCTGCAGACCAATCTCGGTATAGTGGGCGCACTCATATTTCCAGTCGGATTCGTCATCATCGTATTGTTGGGCTTGGAGCTTGTCACAGGGAGTTTTGCTTTTATTCCCTTATCCGTAATCAAGAAGCAGACAACGGTTGGTAAGATGCTGAAAAATTATACGTGGGTCATTGCAGGTCACTTGGTCGGATGTGCGATCTATGCTGCCTTATACGGTCTTACGGTGTCAAAGATGGGAACCGACTTGGCGAGTCCTCTTGCTCAATTGCTGGTCAAAACAGCTGAAGCGAAAACAATCGCCTACAAGGATATGGGAATGAACGGTATGATGCTTGTGTTCATCAAGGCCATCCTATGTAATTGGATGGTAACGCTTGGAGCGGTTATGGCGCAGACATCAAGCTCCACAGTAGGTAAGATTGTAGCAATGTGGCTGCCTATTCTCATTTTCTTCGGGCAGGGCTTCGAGCATGCAGTTGTTAATATGTTCGTCATCCCGGCTGGTATGATGCTCGGGGCGAAGGTCAGCATGGGAGATTGGTGGATATGGAATCAATTTCCCGTGCTCATTGGAAATTTTATAGGTGGAGCTTTGTTTACGGGACTTCTCTTGTACATGTCGCAGAAGGGCTACAAGACGTCATTAGGTAATACGATAGAGATGAATCAACCCCGACGGGATACAGCCGTTGCCGAGAAAATCGTATGATGACGGGTACTGTGCATATTGTTGGTGCCGGCCCTGGGGATCCTGAGTTAATTACTGTGAAAGCTTTGCGTCTTATTAAGGAAGCGGATGTTATCCTCTATGATCGCCTTGTTAACGAACAGTTGCTTGCTGAAGCCAAGCCGGAGGGTCAACTCGTTTACTGTGGCAAATCACCAGGGGCACATACGATGTCCCAAGAGCAAATTCATCGCAAGCTTGTTGAATATGCTATGCAGGGAAAAAATGTTGTTCGCCTGAAGGGGGGAGACCCCTTCATCTTCGGACGGGGTGGGGAGGAAGCGCTGGCCTTGGCTGAGCGTGGCATACCTTATGAAGTGGTACCGGGTATCACATCGGCATTGGGGGCGGCATCGGCAGCCGATATTCCCTTAACCCATCGGGGAATGAGTGCTTCTGTAGCCTTCGTAACCGGCAGTCGCTGCTCAAGCCCGGAAACGCGAATTCGTTGGGATTTACTCGCGCATAGCGTGGATACGTTGGTTATCTATATGGGTATCACCCAATTGGAACAGATTCGCACAGAATTGTTGATGCACGGTAAAGACGCGGATACGCCCACAGCAATAGTTGAGAACGGATCGACGGATCAGCAGAGAACGGTTACGGGGACGCTTGGGCTTATTCATAAACAAGCAGCGGCAATGAAGATCAAGAACCCTGCACTTATCATTATCGGAGCGTCCGTTAAGGTTCGAGAACGATTAAATCTGCTTGTGATGGACGCAATCCATCAAGTTGGATAGAAATGGAATACGGAAATTTCGGTTGACACACGTATTATGTAAAAAGACTGACAATATAAATCCATCAGAAAAACGATAAACATAGTTTGAAAACATCGCCCGAAAAAGGCGGTGTTTTTTTCATTGAATACAGCCAGTTTCATAGGTCGCATGGAAACGTTTATAAAATGTCCGTCATGAATATATGGTACATGGGCATTCCATAGGGGGCTGCTGCTAGCGAATTCGGACATCCGCGGCGGGGAACTTGTAAATCCCGATTTATTTGTGGAGGTGCCAGGTGTATGGACGCGTTACGGAATGCCAAGCAAGGACAAAACAGGCATGACAGCGGAACGTGAGGAAATTGGTTTCATGCGGCTCTAGACGATTACCACTTACTTCCTATAGAATTATAGCTATAATAGTGTAAAGGAGTTATATGAATGCAAGATGGATCAAGACCCCTTACTAGACGCAGAACCCCAGTAGGCTCCAATACACAGCAGGGGAACCAGGGTATCCCATCATCTCAAGCCTCGTTAGGTGTTTTTGGTATAACTTCTGCTACAAGCATTAATCAATTGCAGCGCTCTATAGGAAATCGGGCTGTCGGCAAAATGCTGGCAAATCAGATGATCCAACGCAATACATCCAGCTCGACGATTACACCTATCACAGACCCAAAGCTCCCAGCGATCTTGCCTAATTCAAAGGCAGTTGCTATGAAGTCATTAATGGGTGCACATATGCGTGATTACGAAAAGCAAACCGATCCTTCAACTTACAACGAGAAATTTAATGTATCCGAAGATAAGCCGATAGGTTCTAAAATTTCCTTTCGCGGCGAATTTGAAGTTTATGAAGTAACCGATGAAACAGGTTTATGGAAATTGGCGAAATTCGAGGGTAAGCACGGTTTTGTACGCATTAACAAGGTTGGTCCTATTCGCGGACTTTCAGGTGCGAGGGACAAACTGGCGGAGACAAGGGCACAGCAGGCACTGAATCCACCTCAGAATGTTCCTGCACCCGAGGACGATCGCAATGCCATCGATGATGGTCTGGAAAATGCCGGACAAACTACAGAACTGTTAGGGACAGGTCAAGGCGGTGTAAAAGAATCTTATGATATGCGTGTCGATGCTTTAGATGGTGTAGAAGGGCAGGAAGCTGCAAAGGAGAGCTTAGAGCTGGAAAGTGCCAAGGTCGGCATGGCGACTGCTCCTGGAGAGACGCTGCTCGCCGGGATTAACGGAATCGTAGCGATGAAGAAAATCATTGACACGGCCAGGGATACCGACATGTCGAAGACTGAGAAAGGCTTCAATATTACGGAAGCTGTAATAGATTCAGGCAAATCCTTGCAAAAGGGCGTAGAGAGCACCTCAGGCTTTGCAGATAATATTGGCAAGCTTTCTGGAAGCACTGTCAAGGGCGCTGAAGCGGTTAGCGACTGGTCGGGTTCTGTTGGTGAAGCGATATCTGCCATCAAGAGCTCGTTTAGTGTAGTCAGAAATATTTATGATATCTTCAGCAAAACGTTTAGCAGTGAGGGCATTAGCGCGGATGAGGTGATTACCGCCAGTCTGGATGTACTTAGCAATGGCCTTCAAGCTGCCCAGTCAGCAGTCAAGACCGTCAAAGCGATCCTCGATATCATCAAAGTTGGGGCAGCAGGACTTGCACAGGCGATTCCGGGCTTGGGAATTGCGATCAGTGGCATTATGATCACAATCAAGGTATACAAGATGATTAAATCATCAATTGCAACTTATCGAATGACCAAAGCCAAGCGAGAATTTAAGGACAAATATAGCAGTAAAGAATATATTGGAGCTCAGCAATATACGTTATTTGGCAGGAATCTTTGGAAGTCCTTTAATCCTGGAACAGATTCTGGCAAGCTGCAGACCCGTAAGCAGGAATTAATAGCAAAGGGAACGGCCGCCACCGAACCTGAGAAGATAGAGTTACAAGATATTCAGGAATACGAGGTTGCCAAAGAAATTAAATATATCAACCAGAAGCGATTGGCAAGAGCAGGTTTGCAAATAGGGTTGGAAATGACCAATATTGCTGGGGATATTGCTACTTTGAGTGGGGTCGGATCCCAGGTTGGAGTGCCTCTCAAAGCAGTGGCTGCTGGCGCTGGCATTACCATGAGCTTAGGGCGCAAAGCCAAGCAGATTGGTAGGGACCGTGCTGCCAAGCCTGGGGCATGGAAGCTTACCAAAATGGTGTTTAATGAAGGAAAGTCCTCCACACTCAAGCATCAAAAAAGAGTCGAACAAACTAATCTCATTCTGGAGATGATTACTAATCTTCCTGAGTATAAGCCAAGCGACGCTGACATCAAAAAGCAATATAAACGCGTAGAGAATTTCATTTCAGGATGCGGTGTGAATCCTCTTGAATTGTACAGGCTTAATGGAAATATAGACAAACAGCGCGCGTTGCTGATCAAAAGCATGAAGAGCCGTGAGTAAGTACATAAGTTGTGAATATATTAATTATATGCTTAGAAGCAGGGGGACATAAAGTGAATGCGAATAAACAGGCAAGAGATTTGGCTGAGCTTGGCTTTTTACAGCAATATTTCAAGGAAGCTGGACTTGGGTCCGATATCATCGAACCTTCTGAGACAATACCCATTGGAACCCTGCTAGTTCCTTTAACCAAGGACAGCCAGCAGCGAGATCGCTATTTAATCTTCAACTTCGTACCTTCCTTGGCTCATGAGGGTATCGAACATATTCGACTCCTGCAAATGTACACCCAAATTCCAGTAAGCTGGGAGAATAAGAGCCTTGAAAAGCTAGAGAAGCTGCTGCTAGCGATCAACAGCCATTTGGCAATTGGCCACTACAGTATTCGCGGGAACCAAGAACTCTATTACCGGTATGTGTGGTGCACACCGAGCAGCCATTTGGTGCCTAAAGAACAAATATTGGAGATCACCGATTTGTTCATTATGATGCTGGACACATTCGGTGGAATGATCGATAGTGTCGTATCCGGACAAGCAGAGCTATCCGCTGTGCTAGCTTTTCTCGAACAATAAGCATAATAGTCAAAAGATATCTGTTCGACCATGACATTACGATCCGCTTCAAAAAAAGGGAATGCAACCGGTTTTGTCAAGGCATTATACTGAAAAAAGAGCATGCTAAAGAACCTTCCTTTTGAGCATTGGAAGGTTTTTCATTTGGATAAGAACTATGGTATCTAAGCCTTCACCTCCGGACAAGATTACCATTGATTAAAATTCCATATTGTACCAATTGAGTTGGTATGCTACAATTTTCTGGTGTTATTTTGCTAAGATATTAAAAAGAGGTAATAGGGAAGGTGTGTCAATGTCTAATTTTAATCCTCAATTAACACGGTACAGCTCGGAAGAGATTACGGAAGGATCCTATGATAGACCCGCCGGCGTTAGTATATTTGCTGTGTTGTTCATGTTGGGCGGCGCGGTGAGTTTTATCGTGAACTTATTTATTCCGGGACTGATAGCGGGAGTCGAGGCGTTCTCCCCTTTCTTTAAAGCACTTCTTGTTGCTACGTTATATTTTCTCAGCGTGATCAGTATTGCGGCGGGAATCGGCACTTGGAAAGGCAAAAAGTGGGGATGGTGGCTCGCTTTGTTTTATTTTGCCTACACTATCCTTGGTGGATTGAACCAGCTGATTTCTTATCCAGGTCTTGCTGAAGCTTACGGTACAGTAAAGGGAGGGGGAGCTTCCGTTTATGCAAAAGCGATTGTCAAAATTGTGCTCAATGGACTTGTCCTTGCTTACTATTTCAGGGAAAGCGTAGTCAGTTATTTTCATGTGGAATCCGTGGCGAAGCTTAAAGCTCTTGGCATCGTATTTGGCATCGGCATAGTCATCTTCGCTGTCTGCACTCTAACACAGTTGGTTGCAGTCGGGTGACCAAGTAACGTATTGCGTTTTATAGAAGCAAAAAATAGATGGAACTAATTGGATATTATACTAAACGAGGTTATCTCCATATTCTATTCCGATCGAATCATGTAATCATTGATCCCGCAATAGTTCCTTTCAACTGTCGATACCTTGCTACCCGTGGCTAACAGGAAGGCATTTATACCAGCATAAAAAATATGTAGATTGAAACGATTACGATCCATAAGGAGATTCCAACTTACCCATGAAGATGATAGTAACGACTTTGAAGTTGGCGATTGCGTTAACTATAGCTTCTGCTGGATTTCCAGCACAGCAAGCCATCGCAGATAAACAGACAGATAACCATTCACAGCTGATACCTACCGTCGAAGCCATTACCATACAAGTAAACGGGAATACTCTCGCGCTTGAGCAGAAACCTATCATCATAAACGGCACTATGCTCGTTCCACTCCGGCAGATGTTCGAGACGCTTGGAGCGGAGGTCCAATGGGACGGCAATACCTCGATTATAACTGCGAGGAAAGTTCAGAATGTAATCACCCTGACAATCGGATCCAAAACAGCTACCCGCAACAGCAAGCAGATAACACTTGATGTACCACCTGTTATTACTAACGGCAATACCATGGTGCCCCTTCGTTTTATAGCAGAATCTCTTGGATCAAATGTAGAGTGGGTAGAGGACACGGGAACAGTTCGGATATTGACACAACCTAAGGACAACAAAACGCCAGTTTCGTCCCTTCCCTTTACCAATACTATCATCACCGGCACCTTCTTGTATCCCTGGTCTAATCCATTAAACTCAGGCATAGCCAAAGTGAGGAAAGAAGATGGCAATCGCTATCATTTAAACGTTTCCGTTGTACACGGCTTTAGCCACAATATGGGCGAGATCGACACCGACTTCACTTTCGACGGTACTGCAATTGTGTTCTCCGATCCAGAATACAGCCAGGTTTCGATGACATTTACTGAAAATTCCATTACCATCGATTACCACGGCGAAGCCTTCGGAGGATTTAATGCTGAACCTAAGGGAACATTTTATCTACAAAACTCCGGCAACGAAGATGCCTCATTTCTAAAAAAGTTATATACGCTATTACAAATACCCGAATCTTATCAGCATGGTTTCACTGATGTATTCACCTATCATTTAAGCAAGACGAAAGAAGCATTGCTCATTCAGTCCTATAGCAGTCTCAACCGTTCTATGGTAATCAGTAGAAGCTTGGTCACCTACGATACGTCCACGCAACAGATTGAATCTCAGGGCGAGATTACGAGTTACAATAAAAGCGATCTCAGCAAAAAGCTTAAAGCCCTGTCCGCCAGTGAGGAATTGATTTATGAGCTCTTGAATAGAGAATATACGAATCGTTTTACCGAAATTCAAATGCAAAAATTCGATAACGGTGACCGGACAATAGGTGATCCTGACTTGTTTCAACTGACGGATGCTGAAGCCTTTTTCGTCGTTACCGGAGCAGAGGAGACAACTTCTATCACCGAAAATTCACGGAATCAGGATAACATCGGATCCATATTTAAGACGGAGGTTGATCACTCTGATGCCAAAAGTGTCACAATCCATATTTATGAGCTCGTCCGTATGAATCAGATTGACGAACATTTCGTGACTAGCGACTGGCTTGAAGTAGACCGCACAAACGGTAGAGTGAAGAGCATATTGTTCGAATAAACGATGAATTCGTTTGTTATTACGCCAAACTATCCGGTTCAATTGAGCTCGCGATCGATTAAACAACTCGAAAATTGGTATTACCGTAAGCAGGCACAACGGGCATAATGCGAATCCGAAAGGAGAACGAAACGGTTGAAAAAAATCAGTTTGTCAACCGCCGTATTAGGGATTTGTGTGTTCCTAGCATCAGGCAGCACGCCGTTCGTCCGGGCAATAGAGATCGGAGATGTGACCGGACAGGTCCTATCAACAGATATTCGTGCGTATGTCAACGGCGCCGTGATTCCATCGCTAAATGTGAACGGCTACACGGCGGTAGCGGCAGAGGATCTTCGGGAATACGGTTTTGATGTGGCTTGGGTGCCTCAGGAAAGGAATATTGTTATTCGTTACAGTGGGAAGAAGGAGGTCCATCCTCTACCCATCCAGAAAACAACCCGGCCGTCAGGCACAAAGTTGGCCGATGTCCTGAATACGGATATAACAGCTTATTACGGTGATCATCAGATTCCTTCCATTAATATCGGCGGAAGAACGGTAATCAAGCTGAACGATCTGTCCGCTTTCGGGAGTATCTTGTGGTCAGAGAAGGAGCGAGAAATCACCTTCACTCCCAGCGCTGACGATGCCGGATGGTTCACCGCTAATCCGCTAGTAGTGCGGGAAAGAGGCATTGTTAAGGTGGACGATATTATGATCGGAGACCCGCAGATCACGTGGAACGGGGAGGCAGTCGGCCAGACGATCGATGATTTGCCTATGCTGGATGTATCATGGATTGCTGGCATGCTGAGCTATAAGACGAAAGAAATGGAAGACGGCAGTCTGCTGGTTGAAAACGGGGCCAACGGGTTTATCCTAAGGGAAGGCGACAATCATGCGGACTTGATTTGGTTTGGGACGACGGTAGGGAAGGTGGAGGTTTGGAAAGAACCGCTCAAGCGAGACGGCAAATGGCTGCTTCGGGAGCCGGAGCTTAAGGACTTGTTCGGGTATGAGTCGGTGTGGAGCCCGGAGACGCATATGGAGAACATCACGTACCGGAAGTTAATAGTAGAGGACCATGGGCTCAAGCAGCTTGTCGATAATTACAATTATATTGTCCGCGTGGACGAGTTTTTGCAAGGAACATCGGATCTTCCCTTCATTGATCTTGAAAAGGAGACTGACGGGCAGATGGCTCACGCACCGGTTGTCGCAGGCGGTATGGCTGATGCTGTCGAGGGCGGACCTAAGTATAGACAGGATACGTCAATCAAACTGGAGCTCGGAACGAACCGTATGCAGCTTCGATTGACCCAGGGCAAGCGCATTTTATTGGACACGCCGTATGTTGTGGAGCTTCCGCTGAGGGAGCTGGCGGCAATCCTGGACCAGAACACGTCTTTCAGCTCCGGAGACTCCACTCGTCTTTTGAATGTGACGCCGGAAAAGTCGTATCAGGAAACCTCCAGCTCGGACATGACCTTCTCGGGAACGGTGGACAGGACCAATGGTACCGGCTTGACCTTTAGAATGGAACGTCAGGAGGGAGACGGATACGTGCAGGAGGGAGACCCGGTATCGGCGCCGTTTGAAGGCGATCGCTTTACTGCAAAGGTAATGCTGCCGGATCAACTTGGGATGTATCGGCTGACGGCATTCAGCTGGGTTACCAATCCGAAAGGCTCCTTTCAGATGCCGGTAGCCTATTGGTATATTCAGAAGACCGATCATGCAAAGTAAGCAGGGGGGTAGTGCAAGGCATTCCCAAAGAAAGAAATGGTATATTTGAATAAGATGAACATTAAAGAATTTACGCATGAGGACGTTATTTTAAGGGTGGAAGTCGCTGGTTCGGATTCAGCATGTGAATGAAAGAGCAAGGGCTCAATAATCCTAACGAAAAGGCAGCCGATTAAAACCGGCTGCTTTTTCCCTGCTAACGTGCAGGATAGTGGAGGACATAGCCGCGCAATGCTGGTGACGAAAAATAAAAACAATGTCTTTGACCTTTTCAAGATGCTCCTTGGGATAATGTCGAAGTGACTGATGATACGCTGGCCATGTTTACGGCTAACGGTACTGAGAGTTGGCAAAGGCATATGTAGGAAAATAATAGATAAGATTAGGACACTTAAGTATTTTCTTTATTGAGAGCAACTTAGTGCTAATTTGGGAGTCTTATTAGCAGGCTGTACGAATAAAGATGAGATTCTAAGCTCAATCTTTGATTTCATAGCAATCATACCGACTTAGAGCCTTCTCTTTTAAATTTGGTACTCTTCTTTTTTGTTATTAAGCAGCAAAGCATCATCATATAAAGTAATGTAAATCAGATACTCAGGTGGGATATAGAATGAAATTGTATTGCGCAACGTTTTCCGCTAGATTAGGAGCAGTTTGTCTCACGATCCCGCTCCTCCTGTCAGGATGTCAAGCACCGTTTTTGGACTCAACAGGAGTAAAAGCCAACATTAATGTTCAAGTAAACGATCAATCGGTTACAACAGCAGTACCAACATTGGAGGTTAAACCTCCGCCAGAGGTGGATATACCCCATCTTCCCCCTGATAAGATTGTTGACAACCAGTTAAGCCCAGAGATCGGGAAGCCGAAGGAAGAAGCGAATGTTCCCGATTTATCAAAACCACAAAATATCTCAACTCTGAAACCGATTTATACGGTTGATAAGGGCGGGGTAGCGATCACAATTGATGATGGACCTACACGGTATACTAAGGAGCTTTTAAAAGTTCTCCGTGAAAATGATGCCAAGGTAACCTTTTTCTTTCTAGGACAAAACGCGGCTTCTTACCCCCAATCAGTGACCGAGGCCGTATATGACGGTAATGAAATAGGCTATCATTCTAATTCTCACCCCAAAATGACGAACATGACGTACAATGAACAAAAAAGTGAATACGAACTTGGTTTAAAAAGGCTTCAGAAATTGGTTGCCAAGCCAATTAGACTTTTTCGCCCGCCGTATGGGGCGTATAATAACGATACAAAGCTCGTTACAGAAGAGTATAAAATGAAAATGATACTCTGGAATGAGGATCCGCAGGATTGGTCGACAACTAATTCTGCTGAAGTCGTCAAGCATGTGTTGGCCCAGGTACAATCCGGGGGAATTATTGTGATGCACGATCATCCCTCAACGATTGCTGCTTTGCCTGACATCATCAAGGGAATTAAGTCCAAGGGGATGAAGCTGGTAACGATTCCTTCAGACTAGCACAGGATAGAACCATCAATAACGATTATGCTGGAGTGCATGCCTTTTTATTTATCAAGATAACTTGGAGCCAATGAACTAGCTTATTTGTGCATGTTATCTGAGCCGCATATCAGGATAACTATTATTTTTAAGGAGTGAAGAGAGTGGGAGAACTAACTTTACAATTTTCAGAACCGAACAATGAAGATTTACTTGCTTTGATTGCTAAACTTGATGAATATTTATACTCCTTATACCCTTCCGAAGAAGTGTTTGTTGTTAATTTGGACGGGCCCAAGGTAAGCGATGTTGTATTTGTCATTGCATATTTGGAGGATGTTTCTGTCGGTTGCGGAGCTTATCGCCCGTTGGACGAACGGACCTGTGAGCTAAAACGAATATTTGTTGACCCTTCATACAGGAATAAAGGTATTGCATCACGTATCGTATCATTTTTAGAACAGGAAGCAGCGCATGCTGGATTTACTTCCCTACTACTCGAAACCGGGCCCATGCAGCCCGAATCAATTGAGCTATATAAGAAATTGGGGTTTGTTGAAATCGAACGTTTCGGAGAATATGTGGATTGCCCTAGCAGTATCTGCATGGGGAAGAAGCTGTCCTGATCTACATCTCAACGACGAATAAATATAGGAGAAGATATCATATGGACTACCCGCAAAGTTATTGGTACGAAGGTTTGGATATACGTAAACTCGGTCACGATGAGGTTGTGAAAATTCACGAGTTGATGTTAGATGTTGTATCGAGGCTTCCCCACAAATCCTTGTTCGTCACTGATGACGAAGATTATTTTCATGATCTTCTAGAACAGCACGGGGAAATTTATGGGGCATATGACAAAGGAAAGTTAGTTGCTTATTCGGTACTTGCATACCCCGGAACGGGGGAGAAAAATTTAGGACGAGAATTCGGAGTACCGGATGAAGAGCTTTCTCGAGTCTGGGCGCTCGACTCAACTATCGTACACGAATCTGTCCGTGGTCGTGGGTTACATCGATATTTCAACGATTTGCGTGAAAAGCGTGCTAAAATATTGGGCGGTCAGTACCTGTATTCAACGGTCCATCCCGACAACGAAGCAAGTCTCCGTAATTTGGAGGCTGCACAACTTAGTTTTCAATTCACGCGACTCATGTACGGGGGATTTCAAAGGCATTGTTATGCAAAACAGCTTTAATAACTCGAATAGACATCGTCACAGCCGACTAACACGCAAAAGGAATTTGAAGAAAAGGAAGGAATTCCCTCCCGAGTTGCGAATTACAATAGTAATCCCAACCCAAAGGAGTGTTTTTTCATGTCTCAATCAAATCTTATACCGCGATGCCATCCTGAAACAGTCGGTATTTCATCATCTGCGGTGACTGCCTTTTTGGGGGCAGCGGATATCGGCGATCACGGCCTACACAGCTTTATGCTGATGCGCCACGGCAAGGTTGCGGCAGAAGCCTGGTGGTCGCCTTACGGTCCCGACCTGCAGCATATGATGTATTCCTTAAGCAAAAGCTTCACCTCGACGGCTGTAGGGCTGTCCGTATCGGAAGGGCTGCTTTCGGTCGATGATTATGTTGTTTCTTTTTTTTCGGAGAAAAACCGGATTGACGATGCCAACCTGAGCAAAATGCGTGTAAGGCACCTGCTTTCCATGTCGACTGGACATGAGAAGGATACGACCGGTTCACTGCGCGAACAGAAGGACGGGGATTGGGTGCAGGCGTTTCTGGAGCTGCCAGTCGAGCGAGAGCCGGGCACTCATTTCCTCTACAACAGCGGCGCCAGCTACATGCTATCTGCCATTGTGCAGAAGCTTACAGGCCAAACGGTGCACGAGTATTTGCAGCCGCGTCTGTTCGAGCCCCTCGGCATATCCGGCACGACTTGGGAAACCTGCCCACGCGGCATGAGCGCAGGCGGCTGGGGATTGACCCTGAAAACCGAGGACATTATCCGGTTCGGCCAGCTGTATTTGCAAAAAGGGCTGTGGAACGGCAAGCAGATATTACCCGAAGCCTGGGTCGACGAAGCGACGTGCTTCCAGGTGTCCAACGCGGGCACCAGTCAAAATATCGATTGGCAGCAAGGCTACGGCTATCAATTTTGGCGGTGTCGACATGACGCATACAGGGGCGATGGAGCATTCGGCCAGTTTTGCGTAGTGCTGCCCGAGCAAAATGCTGTAGTCGCCATGACCTCAGGTACGAGAAACATGCAGAATGTCCTTAATCTCGTCTGGGAGCATCTGCTGCCGTCGATGGTGGACGGTTCACTGCCTGCCGATGAGCAGGCACAGGCAGCCTTGGCTAATAAAGCCAGTGCTATTGCGTATTCTCCACTAAGCTCCGATATCCAGTCGCCTTTGGCGGAGCAGATATCGGGCAGCCGTTACGGATTTCCTGAGAACGAACGCAACATTCAGGCCGCGGCATTTGATTTTAACGCGGATGAATGCGTTATCACGCTGTGGAACGAACAGGGTCAAACGAAGGTTCGTTGTGGGCTTGGCCATTGGGTGAAAATGGAAACGAATCCATCCCGTCAACCGTCTCGGATGGTAGCCAGCGGAAAGTGGCAAAGCGATGATACGTTCGTGATGAACTGGAGATATGTGGAAACCCCGTACTCCGATACGTTGACCTGTAAGTTTGAGAGCGGCAAGCTTACGGTGCTGATCGACCCGTACGTCAAATTTGGCATGACGACGGAACCTATCGTTTTGGAAAGCAATAAAATGGACAGACAATTGGAAATCTGATTAACAGTGCCTTTTTAGACAATTTTCGAGCCTCTTTAGGGGGCTTGGAGGTTGTCTTTTTTTATACTGTATAAATTGTTAAAGCACTTTCAGTAAAATCGATTCCTCGTCGAGTTGAAAAAGATACATATAACAATGAGAGTTAAATGATTCCCCCTTTTTTAGCAATCATAGTGAAGAGCTCAAGCTATTAACCATGTTACGATAGCTACGGGATATCGAAAATGAGCAGCATGAAAGGGAGTTTGACGTATGAGTAAAGTGCGAATCGGCTTGGTAGGTATAGGAAGCATGGGAACAGCACATGCTCAATATTTAATTGCAAATGAAGTAGAAGGTGCTGAACTCACTGCCGTTTGCGAGCAAAGTGAAGAGCGTTTGCAAATGTTTGCAGAGGAGTTCGGGAGCTCTGTAGCTTGCTATAATAGCTATGAAGCGATGCTTGACTCTGGATTGGTGGATGGTGTGCTGATCGCGACACCTCATTATTTTCACCCGGAACAAGCGATAAAGGCACTGAACAAAAATCTGCACGTCTTGATTGAGAAGCCGGGGGGCGTCTACACGAAGCAGGTTCGTGAGATGAATGAGGCCGCAGCCAAAGCCGGGAAAGTGTTCAGTATCATGTTCAACCAACGGACAAACCCATTGTACTGCAAGCTGAAAGAGCTGATCTCATCTGGAGAGCTCGGTGAAGTACGTCGAATGAATTGGATTATTACGGACTGGTATCGCTCCCAAAGCTACTATGATTCAAGCGGATGGCGGGCGACATGGGCCAATGAAGGCGGCGGCGTACTGATTAATCAAGCTGCGCATCAGCTTGATTTGTGGCAATGGGCTACAGGTTTGATGCCGACGCGTATCCGGGCATTCTGCTCGTTTGGCAAGCATCGAAACATCGAAGTCGAGAATGAAGTGACGGCATACGCAGAGTATGAGAACGGTGCAACTGGGGTGTTCGTGACATCCGTTTGTGAGTCTCCGGGGACTAACCGCTTCGAGGTTACGGGCGACCGCGGTAAAATCGTTATCGAAGACGGAAAGATGACTTTCAGTCGTCTGCGTGTCCTCGAATCAGAGTTCAACAGTACTTTCAAGGGCGGGTTTGGACAGCCGGAGTGCTGGAAATTCGAAGTACCTGTAGTAGGTAAAAACCCTCAACATAAGGGCATCACGCAAAATTGGGTGGATGCGATTAACAAAGGAACACCGTTGATTGCTTCAGGGGAAGAGGGCATCAAGGGGCTAATGCTATCGAACGCGATGTTGCTTTCTACATGGACGGATAACTGGGTCGATCTGCCAATTGATGAGGACCTATTCTATAAAAAATTGCAGGAGAACATTCGCAACTCCCGATCGACCAAAAATCCGTTGGAAAGCCGTACTCTAAATGTAAGTGGAACTCATTAAGGAGGTCGGGACAGCGCTAGTGATCATTTATTTGGATTGCTTGAACCGGACGGAGAATGCGATGACATAAGAGCACGCCTTCAAAGCCGCCGAGCTTTGCCTAATCGCCCTGAGAGATGCGGTTATTGTATCGAATCATAATTCTTATACTGGAGGGAATAACTAATGAAATTATCCGTATTTACTGTAGCTACACCGGATTTAACTTCGGAGCAATTGTTGTCAACCGCGAAAGCAGCAGGCTTTGAGGGTGTTGAATGGCGTTATAAGAGCGTATCGGAGGAGCTGAAATCCGCGCCCCTATCGTTCTGGGGGAACCACTTATGCTCCATTCCTGAGTATGGTAGTGAAGCGGATTGGAATTTTTATAAGGATGCGTCGGAAGCTCAAGGTTTACAGATATTGAGCGTTACACCTTATATAACGGCCGGTGATCTGGAAGAAACCGAGCGTGTGCTTAAAGTGGCCAAATATCTGGGTGCCCGTTTCATCCGCTTGGGGGTTCCACGCTATGACAGAACAAAACATTTCAATGAGTTGTTTGAGTTAGAGCGAACTTATATCCGTGAGGCTGAGGCATTATGCAAGCAGTACGGCGTGAAGGGGCTGGTCGAGACGCATCATGTAACGATAGCAGCCAGCGCTAGCGCAACTTATCGTATAATTGAAGGTAGAGATCCGAACGCAATCGGCGTTCTGTTCGATCCGTGCAATATGGTCTACGAAGGATTTGAAAATTATCGGATGGGACTGGAACTGCTCGGACCTTATGTAGCCCATGTGCACATGAAAAACGCTTCTTGGGCACAAACAGGTACGAACGATGACGGAAGTGCGGTTTGGTCCGCTGGCTGGGCGTCGTTGAAGCAGGGAATCGTACCTTGGAAGCAAGTCATTGATGATTTGAAGGCGACAGGTTATGACGGCTGGATCGGTTTCGAGGATTTTAGCAAAGAAGAACCTACTGAACAGAAGCTGCACCAGTTTGTGCAATATGTGAGATCTCTGTTATAGGTTAGCTAGTCGAACCGCTTCGTAGTATGATAAGGGAAATAACCACCTTTAGTGTGATGAGACGGAGTAGGTCCTATGTGTGCAGCTACACTTCATCTTAACTCTATATTCGATTTTTCGTATCGACAAAACCAGCCGTATAATCAATCTGCGTTTCATTCACATCCGAATTATGAGGTCTACTACTTTCATAGTGGGAAATGCAATTTCCTGATCGGAGATCGCATTTATGTACTTGCACCCGGCGATTTGATCCTTATGAACGGGATGACGCTGCATTGTCCGAAGATCGACCCTAATGTCGAGTATGTCCGATCTACGATTCACTTTGAACCGAAACGACTACAGCCACTGCTTGGCACGCAGACGGAATTACCGATTCTACAGCCATTTCAAGAAATGGGAAATCATTTGCTTCGTTTGAGTGAGAAGGCAAGGACGGAAGTTGAACGAATTCTTGAGCACATGCACGACCAGAATACCAGGCACGATGTAGTCGGTTCTTTCCGAGCCAGACTCGCGTTTGTCGATCTGCTGACGCTAATTTACGAGCTGTGCCTGCATCCGCTTGAGCATGTTAACGCCCAGTCTACGGCGAAGGAAAAGACTGTGCAGCAGGTGATCACGTTCCTGGAAACGCATTATAATGAAGATGTAACCCTGGATCAGGTTCAGAAGCATTTGCATGTTAGTAAATTTTACTTGTCCAGAATGTTTAAGGAAGTAACCGGCGTGACGATGTTCGAGTTTGTATACCGAAGACGTATTAATCAAGCCCGTATCGAATTTGTACTCGACCCAAGCGTATCGGTCACGGATGTATGCTTTCGGGTCGGCTTCAAGCACTTAGCGCATTTCAGCCGAGTATTTAAGGAACTTGTGGGTGTCACTCCGGTTCAATATAAGAAATCACTGACGGCAACTACGGTACAATAATAGCCGATCATTATAATGATTAGGAGGCTTCGGGATCATGCGGCAATGGAAAGTAGTAGTAACCGACTGGGAATACCCGGATCTACGCTTCGAGGAAGCGGTGTTTCAAGCTTATGGCAATATCGAGCTGGTAACTGCACAATGCCAGACGGAGGAAGAGGTAATCGAGGTTTGCCGTGATGCGGATGCGATGATCAATCAGTATGCCCCGATTAGCCGTAAAGTACTCGAACAGCTCGAGAATTGCAAAGTGATCACGCGCTACGGTGTAGGTGTCGATACGATTGACTTGGAGGCGGCAAGGGAAAAGGGCATTTGCGTGGCCAACGTTCCTGATTACTGTGTAGACGAGGTTTCAGATCATGCATTAGCTTTGTTATTATCTTGGACCCGTAAAGTGACACTGGCGAATCATTCTATCAAAAATGGCATTTGGGATTTCAAGGTGACACAGCCTATATACCGTCTGCGTGGCCAAACAATCGGTTTGATCGGCTTCGGCAAAATTCCGCAGTCGCTAGCTGAGAAGGTAAAGCCGCTTGGGCTGCGCGTCATCGTAGCAGATCCTTTCTTCACCCAGGAAGCCGCTGTGGAAAAAGGGGTAGAGCTTGTTTCTCTTAGAACGCTGTGTAAGGAGGCGGACTATATTTCGGTTCATGCCCCTTTGACTGCGGCTACACGTGGAATGATCGGTGAAGAGCAATTCTCACTTATGAAAAAGGAAGCTATCCTGATAAATACATCACGGGGGCCGATCGTCAACGAACAAGCGTTGATTGCGGCATTGGAGAAAGGAATCATTGCAGGAGCTGCTCTGGATGTGGTTGAATCAGAACCGATAGACTCCAACAATCCATTGCTTAAGATGGATCAAGTTATTGTAACACCACATGTCGCCTGGTACTCCGAGCAATCGGCTGCCGAATTGCGTTCCAAGGCTGCCATGGGAGTCGTCGACGTATTAGTACACGGAGAGTATCCTAAATATTTGGTCAATGCCAAGGTCAAAGACCGCGTTCAGCTCAAACTGCCCAATGCCGAAGACCGATACGCCAAACTTGTCTAAAATTTAAAAAGCTGCAGCGGCACAGAACGAATTGATTATTATCTTTGGCGCAAGATAGGAAGAAGGACCCTTTCGATAAGTGAACTCTGAACTGTAACCCGAAAGTTAGACACTTTAGAAAAAGTGCCGGTCTTTCGGGTAACAGTTCAGTGGTATCTGCTCCCTGTTTTTATTTAGAAACAAGTGCATTACCGAAGTCTATGGTAGCTTCGTTGCCTTTCCCTTTTTCCATTGTAAACACGAGCTTAAGTTTCTCAACTTGTGTAATGGGTACTGTAATATCTTGCGCATCTTGCTCATCTTTCACTTGAAAAGCAGCCAAGAGCTTATTGTCTCCAAAAACTTGAAGGATACCGACTTCTCCATCTTGATACTTACTTATGCGTTTGTGCATTCCGACAAATCCGCTTAATTTGTTATAAGCACCTTGTAAATTGAATTCAATAGATGCTTCTGTAGGCGTTTGTTTGTCCCACGCACGAATGGTACTGCTTATCCCATGAATAGCTGTTCTTGTGCCTACGCGAATAGATTCCCCAATGATCGATTGATTCAAATAGATATACGGCCCATTGCGATCGCTTGACTTCTGTGTGAAATCAAAATCGGCTAAGATATCAGGTCCATTCTGCGCTGTGTCCCTATAGGGAACGGTTGGATCAATGGCATCTGCTTTTCTCTTAAGCTCAACGGTTTGCTCTTGCTCAAGCCAACCTACTTCCAAACCAACGGCTTCAGCCACTGCACGTACGGGCAAATAGGTAGAACCGTCAACAATTAGAGGGCTCAGCACTTGGCCATCGGCACTCTTCGGTGTCCATGGTGCTGCATTTAAAGTAAATCGAATATCGTTGTTTAAATATCCTTTAATTTCTTCCAAGCTTGACTGTGCTGCAACAGCTGTACCAACACCTACAAATAGGAGGCATGTACAAATTAATATTTTTTTCACTGAATGTTCCCCCTAATGTTATCGATAAAGTTTGGCATCGAGCAGATTGATTTTTTGTGGCGAGTGCGCACCATTGCTAAAGGATACATAAAGCTTTTCTACATTTGTAACATCTATAAACACAGTGCGCGGTTTATCTCCCGGTTTAATCCTATACTGGTTTAGCGTACCCCGCACACTTGATATAACAACTGTACTATGGCTGCTATCTGCAGCCGAACTGTCGTCAACACCGACAATCGCTTCTAATTTCCGGTATTGCCCGCCTAAATCAATCTCCGTATTTTTCAACCAATTTTGCCTATCGGGAGCGTACGTTGTGTAAGGACTTAGTGTGAATTGAAGGCCGGATGAATAGGTTTTATTAAACATCGTGATAGGCGATTGAACAATTTTCATTGCAGTCGAAAGGTCTGAGTCCCGGAAGGGACTAATTTTACGATTGGATAGCAATTCAAATTCTCTAATCGTTTCTTTCTTAGACATTACAATCGTGTTGGTCGCGTCATTCCAATCGACTTTCAATCCTGTAGCCTCTGCAACGGAACGAAGCGGCAAATACGTGCTGCCCTCATAGGTGATCGCAACCTGTTTGATTCCATCGGCATCATAAGGCGTCCACGCTTCCCTTTTTAACATAAATTTGACCCCATTGTTCAAATAAGCAGAGACCTCTTTAATGTTCGCTGAGGCATAGACGACTGTCGAAAAACTGAAAACAAGTAACCCTGAAAGTGCTAAAGTCGTCGATTTTCTCATAATTCCTCCTGATTTTGTAAAATATATTATTATTTTAGCAGGGATTAGCATAATATGTCTGTTATTTTAGCAAATCTTTATAAAAGTTCGCTTGCACCATAATTCCTACCCCACAGAAAGATTCATTTGACGGCTCTTCCGTTATTGACATACGGAAAATAATCGCATATTCTATTATTGACTGAATGAGTCAATCAATGTAAATGAAGGAGCAAATCCTATGAAAAATATACAAAAAGTAGGCAAGGCCATCGTGATCGGTGGCAGCATCACAGGTTTAATGACGGCAAGGGTCCTCTCGTCATATTACGAAGAGGTAATCCTTATCGACAAGGACGAATTTCCGGATCATCCCGAAGATCGGAATGGCGCTCCGCATGGCTTTCATCCCCATAGGTTCACACAACGTGGTAAAATGATTACAGAGCAGCTTTTTCCTGGCTATGAGGAAGAACTGGTGGCTCTTGGTTCACCAAGTTCACTAAATAAAACCGTTCATATGATGAATCAATATGGAACGGTAGCCGGACCTTACCCACGGAACGATATCAAGTTCAGCCGTGCTGTACTGGAGTGGGTGATTCGTGGACGTGTCAAGCAGATTCCGAATATACGGCTACTAGCGGAGAATGATGTTATTGGGCTTCATACAACTCCGAATCATAAGGCCGTTACAGGCGTCCAAGTTCGTGGGCGGGGAACAGGCATGAAAAGCGAGTTCTTGGCGGATCTTGTTGTGGATGCCAGTGGCCGCGCCTCCAAACTGACGCAATGGTTGAAGGAGTTTGGATATGACGTACCTCGCCCTGATCGGATGAAAGCAGCTATCGGATACAGTACACGACGGTATAACATACCTGCACATTTGATGCACCTGACCGAGAAATGGGATGTGATCAACATCATGGGCCAACCGGTCAAGGGAACGTTTACGGGTGTATTTTCCTTTATAGAGAATCAAGTGGCTGAGATGCTGCTGTATCGTCCAGGTGGGAACTATCCACCAACGGATGCGGAAGATTTCGAGCAGGAGGTCGCTCAGCTTCCTACCCCCATGATTGCAGAAATCCTGTGTCAGCTCGAACCGATCGGCATGCCTAAGGGTTTTCGCGTACCCGAACTATACCGTCACCACTATGAGCAAATGGAAAGATGGCCGGACGGATTGTTAGTGCTGGGCGACGCATTCTGTATCTATGACCCGATTTTTGGTCAAGGAATGACGGTTGCTGCCATAGAAGTAGATTTGCTGAACACCTTGTTGCGGGAGCGGCAGAACAACCCTGAACCACATTTTGAGCAAAAAGTGCTCCGCAGGATCCAAGAAGAGGCCATTTCTCCTGCCTGGTGGTTAAATTGCGCGGCGGATTTGCAGTGGGGTGGTGTCGAATATGAGGCAGGCACTGAACCGCTCAAGGGAATTGCTTTTGGGAGCAGGTATATGAATTTGATCCTGAAAGAGGGGAGCGCGAATCATAATTTCAAACTATTCGGTTTGTACTGGGGCGTTAACTCGTTAGCATTACCGCTGCATGAGCTGTTTAATCCACAGATGGTCAAGTCGGTGCTTGAGGCATCGGAGGAAGGACAGCAACTACTCGCAGACCTGCTGAAGGAATACGAGCTGCCGTTAGAAGAAGCATTGACTAAATTGATTCCAAGTTAGGAGTGAAAAATATAGTGTCTCCGTTAAATGAAGAACAACAGCATCAGATTCGAGATGAACGCAGGGAGCAGATTATGAGCGCTGCGCTTAAAGTTTTTGCAAGACGGGGGATTATTGGGACGAAAATGAGCATGATTGCTGCTGAGGCCGGGATTAGCCATGGGCTGCTTTATCATTACTTTGCGTCGAAAGAAGAGCTTTTCACAACACTTGTTGAAAGAGCAATGATTGCCTCGGATGAGGCTATACATAGTGTTTATGAGTTGCCGGGTACACCGATCGATAAAATCAGAGCGTTAACGCTAGACATGTTAGATGAAGGTGGTACGGATTACTTTCTGCTGATCCATCAGGCGAGAACATCAGATGGAGTGCCTGAGAAGGTGGTTGAGTTGATGAAGCGTTACTCCATGGACAAATACGTTAAGCAACTGCAGGCATTATTCCGGGAAGGACAGAATGTCGGAGAGCTTGTGGATGGCGATTTGGACGAAATGATTTCGTCTTACCTATCGGTCCTCTCTGGTCTGATGGTGCTTAATGTACAGAAGATTGGGGGCTACCAGCGTCCGAGAGTTGACGTGCTGCTGAGGATGATTGCTCCTTTATAGGGAAGAGTGACATAGCCATTAAGGGCTGTTTACAAGTAGATAAATATACTTGTAAACAGCCTTTTGTGCTGTCGTGCATCGACCATATACTTGCGCAGTCAGCACAAGAACTCGGGCTGTTTTTGTAACAACAATTACTCTAAGAGAAGCTTACTCAGCTTGGAGAGCGTATCATCATTTGAGGGTATATTGATCGTGACTGTAAGGTGGGAAGAATCTGTTACAAGAAACGAAATCTGATCAAATACGAGCAGACCGGCTGTCGGGTGATGATTGATTTTCTTACCTTCAGGACCATTCAGAACATCGTGCTTCGGCCACCATGCCCTAAATTCAGGGCTTGCTCGATTCAGTTCCTCGATGAGCTCCATCCACCAAGGATCACCGGCGAATTTTCCGTAGCTGGCTCGAAATTGAGCCAAACGGTGCTGGGCATGAGTTTCCCAGTTTTCCTGAAGTAATAGCCGTACATACGGCGAAATGAACGTCCTCCATACAGTATTTCGTTCGCGTGTCGACATACTCTCATAGTTCCCGTAAATTATGCTTGCAGCCCTGTTCCATGCAACAATATTCAGTCGCTGATCGGTAACATAGGCCGGACTCGTCCCTTGTAGGTCGAGGAAGCTTTGAAGTGTCTGACTAATGATGTTTTCGACTGGCGTCAGATCGGCAGGCAGTTGCTGTAGGGCCAGCATAAACAAATGTTTCCGTTCATTGGAATCGAGCTGGAGAGCCCGTGAAATGCTGTCCAGCACTTGGGTGGATACATGAATGTTTCGGGCTTGCTCCAGCCAGGTGTACCAGTCCACACTGACGCCCGAGAGTTGCGCTACTTCCCCGCGTCTAAGTCCCGGCGTACGGCGACGGCCTCCACTAGGCAGACCCGCTTGCTCGGGTGAAATCCGGGCGCGACGCGTCTTCAAAAACTGCGCCAGCTCATCAAGCCTCGTATGGTTTGATTGTTCCATTAACTCGCACTGCCCCCTTATACAACTCCTATCGTCGGAGAATTACTCCTATGATAAACCTTCATCTTATTCTAGGATAATATTTATTATACACTTTCCTTGGGACGAAATGGCGAATACTTAAATGGCGAATACTTAAATATTGCAATGGAAGGGGAATAACTTTGGAAAAAACATTACAATTACAGTACAACAGTACTGGCAAGCTGGCCAAAGCGCTGTTGCTTCTCGGACTTTCGTTCGGTTACTTTATGGTTCTCCTGGATATGACGGTGGTGAGCGTCGCGCTGCCGGCGATTCGCGACGAGTTGGGCGGAGGGATATCCGGCCTTCAATGGGTTGTCAACGCCTATACGATCGTATTTGCCGGTTTACTTCTATCAATGGGCGTGTTTGCTGACAAGCTTGGAGCCAAACGCGTCTATGCGGGCGGTCTGGCAATATTTCTTGCAGCTTCGGCCATATCGGCAGCCGTTTCAACGCTCGGTGCGCTTATCGGCTTACGTGCAATACTCGGTATAGGTGGTGCAGCTCTAATGCCAGCCTCGCTTACCCTGCTTGCTCATGCTTATCCTGGATCGGCTGAACGTGCCCGGGCGCTTGGTATTTGGGCGGCGGTTACCGGTGTAGCAATGGCGGCAGGACCTGTTGTCGGAGGGGTATTGGTGGACTCGTTCGGTTGGCGCAGCATCTTCCTTCTCAACGTGCCGCTTGCAGGGATTAGTTTGATCATGACTTTCCTGTTCGTCAGGGAAACGGAACGTAAGCCGTGGCAAAGCTTTGACTTGGGGGGGCAAATCACGGCCATTGCAGCCATTGCTGCAGTCTTGTTCGGACTGATGGAGGGGGAAACGTACGGATGGGATTCCCCCATTATTTTGGCGGCATTTAGTCTGGCTCTGTTGGGAGCGATCCTATTTTTGATTGTTGAAGCGAAAGGTAAGTCACCGTTACTTCCGTTAAGGCTATTTAGGAATGCGACGGTATCGGCCGGAATGATTGCCGGGATGGCGATTAACATCGGCCTGTCGGGAATTCTATTTGTACTACCATTATTTTTCCAACAAATACGCGGATTATCGGCTCACATAGCCGGACTCGCGCTCCTTCCAATGATGATTCCACTGGCCTTCAATCCCATTCTGACCGGTCGAATTGTGGCCAGAATCGGAGCGCGGATACCGATGACTGTCGGCTTTAGTCTTGGAGCAGTGGGTACACTGCTGCAAGTGTGGACCGAAGTGAACACGACCTATGCTATTACGCTGATTGGCTTGCTGCTGATTGGTTTCGGAGCATCCTTTACGATTCCCTCGTTGATGGCGGCCGTAATCTCTTCCGTCCCGAAGGAACAGATCGGTGCGATTTCTGGCGCTCTCAATTCAAGCCGCCAGCTTGGCGCGACGCTGGGGGTTGCCATCCTCGGCTCGATTCTGAGTGCCAGCAAATCGTTTATTTCCGGAATGCATACATCGCTTATCGTAACAGCTGTTATTTTGTTCGGTGGCAGTTTGCTATCGTTCGCATTTATCGGCAGAAAACAATAACGGTACTAAAACTCAGCTAACATCATATTTTCAAGCGTACAACGGGGGTTTCTCCTTCAGATTATCGCAAGTATGCAAAAAAATAAACGAACGCCCCGAACCTGGAAATTCGGGGCGTTTGTTTATTCTAATAACGGGAGCAGCATTTATTTAACACTCCGCCCCGGATAATTCGTTTGTAAACATTCTTTTGTATTCATGCGGACCGACCCGTACCGAGGATGCCGGCGCATAATGGAATTGCAGCGCTCTGCGCCGATCCGTTGAGAAATTATACGGTGTTCCGTGGTACAGCATGCCGTGAAAAAACAAAACACCACCCGGCTTCAGCGGAACAATGACATCCCTTTCCACAGGTACCTGAATGTCACATAGCTGCCAGTCGCGAATCGCATAATGCGGTGTAGCACCTTCCTGATGAGACCTTGGAATGACATGCATGCAGCCATTGTTGACGGTTGCCTCGTCCAAAGCAATCCACACTCCGATAACAGCCTTCGTATACGTTAAATTCCCGTAAGCCATATCCTGATGCCAGGGCTTCTCCCCGCCGCCGTGAGGAGGCTTCAAAAGAGCCATATCCTGAATGAGCACAGGCTCTTCTCCGAAAATCTGCCGAATCACGTTAATAATCTCCGGATGGTAAGCAACTGCTTTAAGCCGCTCCTCTTCATTCACAAATTCAGAAACCTTACGTATGGCAAGCTCCCGTTCTTCTAGGGTATGAAGCTCCTTCTCAGGTTTTGAAAATTGCAGCTTGGCCCCTTTGCGGTCAACAAAAGCAAGATCCATGAGTCCCTCAATGGCATTATTCACAACAGGCTGGTCGAGCAGAGGATCAATGGAAAGAAATCCATCTCTTCTATATTCCTGAATATGCTGATCCAGAAGCTCGTCTTTTCCCTTTAGACTTACATGCACCTTATCGTATCGATATAATTCGTTGTTGATTTGTTCAGGGGTTAATTCTACCTTACTCATTTCTCATTCCTCCTATTGATTTTATGGTGATTTCCTTAATTCAAAGATACCATAAAGAGAGACTAAGGCAGAATGGAAGCAGTGTCGTATTTTTTGTACTCAAATGCTATTTGTTTTGGTATGCTATAGCTATCGCATCAATTTGGCAATAAGGAGGAATAGCTGCATGTCTGAATATAGCCTACTGCTGAACAGGTGTAACGAAGTGTATTTTACAGTTAGCGGGACTTTTGGCAAATATCGCTGTGAGCCGACCTGGTCATGGCAGCCACCTTCTTTTCATGATTATGATGTGTGGTATGCCGTATCAGGTCAAGGCGAAATGCAAATTAATGAAGTCAGTTACGACATTCAGCCTGGCTCCTGCTTTGTTATTCGACCCGGCGACCGAGTTACGGCGGAACAGAACCCGCACCATATGCTTACAGTACTATTCTGCCATTTCATTGTGAATGATATCACCAAAGAGGCAGCAGAAACCTTGATCCTGCCCGATAAGCGCTGTGTGAACTTTCGTGAAATGTCAGCGATTGAGCCGCTGCTTCAGCAATTAATTGAATTGGCGCATCGTCAGGCAGAGGATGACCCCATTGAAATTAACCTTCTGCTCAAGCTGATTCTTACCCGTTGGATTCGGGAGTCCGAACGGCAGAGCATGCCGCATCAGAGCTATTATCATAAGCAGATTATATTAAAAATCCAAGATTCCATCCGGCTCTCTCTTTCTGAAACGGTTAATTATGAATCACTGGCGAAATCGGTCGGCTTCACAGCGCGTTATGTGAGCAAGCTTATGAAGGAGTACACCGGAATTACATTAAAAGAAACGGTTACCAAGCTGCGAATGGAGCGCGCGGTTCATCTGCTTACCGAAACGACGATGTCTGTGACGGAGATATCGAGTGCGCTTGGTTACACGGACATTTATACCTTTAGTAAGCTTTTCAAACGACATTTCGGTTATGCACCCTCCAGACTCCGTTCGCTGCATCCTGCAGATACGGGGAATGACGAGTGAAAGGAGCTGCCTCATTGAACGAAATTTATATGCACGCCGCACGATTGCCTCTAATCCGAGATGTAGGATCTACGTTAACAGGAAATGGCTGGATTCATCCAGATCGGGTGGCGGATTATCATGTTCTCATCTTTGTGATAGAGGGCGAGATGCAAGTGTTTGAAGCGGGTAAGGAATACAGGATAAGAGAAGGAGAGGTACTCTTTCTGAAAAGCGGAATTCATCATTGGGGAGAGAACGGGACCCGTCCTGGCACCACTACACTCTGGATTCATTTCTATGATAATCTGGGCGACCCCGGGCAGGCTGAGAAGACGGAGCCTATGAACCATCAACCCATGCTGATGCCCACCTCTACCTTGTATTCACCTGAGCAGTATGATTTCAGCTTTGTACTTCCCAAGATGATAAAGGTGAAGAATGCTCCCTTTATGAATAGAAAGCTAAAGGAGCTGTACGATTTGTACAACGCTCCCCGACATTTTCACCATCTCTATTTAAGTATGGGGGCTTTGGACATTTTTCTTGATCTTGTCCGGCAATCGCAAGAGAATCAAATGCTTAATAAATCGGATACGGTAGTACGCAGGCTGGTCAAATATTTGGATGAGCATAGTCACATGGAGATGGATACCGATCGCATACATAACGATTTTCAATTAAACTACCAATACCTGAGCACGCTGTTCAAAACCAAAATGGGTACAAGTATGTTCAAATACCATGAAAGACTAAGAATTCACCATGCAGCGGAATTGCTGAAGAACACTTCCATGAATATTTCGGAGGTTAGCGACAAAATGGGTTATGCCAGCCCCTATTACTTCAGCCGGGTATTCAAAAAGGTGATGGGCGAATCACCCTCCGAGTATATTAAAAATATATACCGGATGTAATAATTGAAGCGAGTCAAAGCCAAATAGCCGCCTGCATAACAGGCGTATTTACTATAATAACAATGGCTACTCGAAGCTTGGAATCACAACTTCTATACCGCCATTCATAGCGGATTCATGAGCGCATATACCCGCTGCCGACCAATTGGCAGCCGTAATCGCATCAATAGCAGGCTTGCGCTCTTCGACAATGCTGCTGACAAATTCATGTACCAGATGAGGATGCGAACCATGGTGGCCGTTGCCCTGCAGAACGGATTGATGAGGATTGTCCGGATCCAGTTCATCCTGGTGAGTAATATAGTAGGCAAGCTCAGGAGGAAGCAAATCCGCTCTGGCTGGGGGCGTGACTCTTTCCACCGAAACATCTCTTCCGCGATCCGGTTTCTTAGGACCCATCCTGAACAGAACCTGAGCCTCATCTTCCATATTCCATCGCAGCTTTATCGCCATAAATATTGAAGCTTTCCATATATCCTCTGGCTGTTTCGAATAATGACCGAGTTACCTCTGCACTCAAACCCTCCGTGCTTAATTGGAATATGGCTGTTTCAATTGGATAAGGGTTACCATATTGTGTTTTCAATTCCTCTTGCATAACCCCTGAACCAAAGCAATGAACCTTGTCGCACGAGCATTGGCTATAGCTAATAGGGGGGCTACTGCATGTGTCGCATAGTGCATAGGAGGTAATCCCATCCAATAGGAAGGCCAGTTATCCATGTTCTGATAATGGGCTCCTCTTAAGAACTGGACGCGTCCGAACTCTCCCTTTTCAAACATTTCCTTGGCAAATAGGTACTGATACGTATAAACGGTGGTTTCCATCATCATGTAATTTTTTTTGCTTTGCTTTTGTGCAGTGATGATCCCATGAATGTCTTCAATTGTTGTCGCCATAGGTACGGTACAAGCGCAATGCTTGCCTGAGTTCAGGACAGCTATCGATTGCTGGGCATGGTGGGGAATAGGGGACACCAAATGAACGGCATCGTATTCGTCCGATTGGAGAATTTCCTCCAGATCGGTATGTCTCCTTGTAAAACCGAATTTATCGCCATACTGATTCAGCAGCTCCGCGTTGGTATCGCAAATACCTACATATTCGACATCAGGATGTGCATGATAAATGGGTGCGAATGCACCTCCGAACCTCAATCCAACAACAGAGATCCGAATTTTTTTGTTTTTTTTATTATCCATAATGGGTGACTTCCTTCCTCTGTAAGTTACTCGATTCACTTACTAGTATTACAAATAAAAAGGTTCATGTGAATGAATGAAAACATAGAATAGCTGTACTTTATTCTGGTAAGCAAAAAGATAAGGAAGGAACGGTCTCCCTATCTTTTTGCGTCAATCTAGTGTTAATCAGTCCAAAGCCTGTGAGTAGCTGGAGTCTCGACATCCGATTGATATCGATATACAGCAAAAGAAAATGGCTGACCCAGCTTGAAGCTATAGCGACTTGACGCATCTGGTTGAAGCAGCACGGTTTCCATGGCTGTTACGCCATCTCCTGACCATGCGCCACCCTCGCACCTGATCAAGCATTGAAGTTGAATCTCGCTGTCAGATACTTCCCAGAGGTCGAATGAATGGGAAGGGGTATCACAACGTTCGCGATAAATGATTAACAGGCCTGTTCCACTTGACCCACTTAAAGACTGGAAGCCTGTCCAGCCAAGGCCGGAGGGCTCGCTGCCGATGGGAAGAACGGTTCCGCCGAGGAGCTCGGCTTGAAGGGGGGTATAGGCCGAAAGCATAGTGCCGAGCAGGTTGCGGTTTTCATCACTAAGCCCGGTTAACTCCATCCAGGCCAAAGGATTCGCAGCCATCGTTACACCGAATGAATAAGCAAAACCGCATTTGCCTGGTGACAGCGGATCTTTTTCGTACAGATGCTGATTACGCTCAACATTGAGGAATTCCATTTGCAGCCTGCGAGTGGGTACGTACTTACTGAGCATCCATAGATTACGCAGGGTATAGTGCGGATAATAATTGGTCCAATCCGTATATCGATTTTCCAGGAATAGGCATCCATATTGATTACGGCCGTAATAGCCAGTTCTAATTTGGGCAGTTGTGTCCAGATTGAAGCACACGGCTGCGCCACTTTCGCTTATAGTTTGTTCCATCATGTTGTTCAAATTGACTTCACCGGCTTTGGAAGTAATATTAATCCCATCCAGCTTGAAATAACTGATTCCATAGCTTTTGTGTAGCCGAAGCAAAGTAGCTGCATCCCGCTGCCAATTACTGAAATTGTTGGAGGAATCGGGTGAAAACCACAACCCTAGTTTGATTCCATGCTGTGCTGCGAAATTAACAATCGGTTCAAGCCCTCTTGGGAAGCGTTCCTGGTTCACCTGCCAGAAGTTATCCTGATAGTCATAGTACCCACTCCAGACTCCCCCTGAGATGACGGAATTTGAGGTCGCCCCTTGCTGCCAGCCATCATCGACCTGAAATATACCGATTCCCATCTGAGCCGCTGCTTCCAGCTCTGCGAGCAGGAATTCCTCGTTCACCCGTCCATCCTTCGAGCGATCTCCCCATGTGTTGCTCATCACAAAGCTGTCCAGTTCGGGCTTAAAACGGCGGATTGAGCTTTGGTACTCGTGTAGTGCCTGAAGCGCAATTGTGTCTGTGCCTGAGGCAACACCTACTACAGAGCCGTAAGCCGGTACATACCGATCCGGACTCAGATCGGCTTCAGTCAGCCCGCCTCCTGTCATAAATACGCGTTTTCCGATAAAACGATAATCATATCCCGGGTAATGCAGCTGTCCAAGTGAGGTCGGAGACTCCTTGAGAAAGAAAAGCTTGCTCTTAGTGAACGGATTGCTTACAAATAGAAGACTGGCAGATAAATCGCTTTTTTCATTAACATAGAATAAGCCGCTATCCTCATTCACCAGGTTGTTGTGGTGATCCGTCACATCGCGAAGAATGGCAGAGGACCAGCGTCCATGACGTTCCCGGAAAGGCAGTGCGTCCACATAATCGACAGGAAGAAGGGATATGGCCTTGTTGTTGTCATCTAGCTGCAGATCAATTTCTGCTGCAGTTCCATTAGCTGCTGCGGAATGATCAGAATCGCTTGCCTCTGTGAGCTTCACTGAAACTTCATGACGCAGATAGGGACGCTCTGGATATAACCGGGTAACCAGCAGCACGCTAAAACGGGCATATTCCAGCTTCAAAGTGACTCTTAAATGCTCTTCGGCGACTGTATAATCATTTTCTACGGCTGCTTCCACGTTGGAAATCAGGAGTCTCGTATCCGTTAGAAAGGGAAATCGGAACATGGGCATTGGCTGCGAGTTCTCTATCCATTGGTCGTCCGTGCTCTTGTCCAGAAGAGATTGTGAAACCGGGACACCACTGGACAAATCCCACGATCGCTCAATACGCGAATTGCCTACAGTGAAAAGCGAGCCTTCATAATGGTAGAAGCAGTCTTGAAATTGGGACATACAGATAACCTCCATGTTAGTATTATAGTATTTGGTTGTGGTAAGCTATTACTAGCGTATAATGGTTTGAATAAGTAATCAATCGAAAATAATTGTTGGAGTGGTATTATATTGTGGTTAAATCCTTAGGGTTTCGATATGTTAAAGAAGATGATCGACATCTGATGCGTATTCTCTCGATTGGTATGGAAAGCTCCCACGATGAAGGTTATTCATGGGAGGGAAGCAAACGGGAGGGAGGCGGATTTATTTTTCAGTTCACATTATCCGGAGAAGGACGGCTTCGCGTAGGAACTCAGGTGCTCAGCATACTTGCCGGGCAGGCCTTCCTTGTGAAGGTGCCAAGCGATCACTGCTATTATTACGAATCAGCAACCGCTATTCCGTGGGAATTCATATGGCTGCGCTTCGACGGACCAGGCGTGGAGGAATTGTGCTTCAGTATCATGAACAGAACCGGTCCGGTTCTGTCGTTGCAGCGCAGTGCAGGTCCTATAATGCTGTTAGAGAGGCTTTACGAAGATTTGCTTCAAGAGCGGTTGGCTGAGGACAAATATTTAATCTCGCTGAGAATGTACGAGTGGATGATGTCACTGCTTCGTGTCTCCGTTCAAGGCGTGGATGAGAATGGCCATATCCCCGATACCTTCCGTAAAGCGGTGGGTTATATGGATCAACATTACACGGAATCGATTCAACTCAGTGAAGTGGCGGCCTTCGCAGGATTGTCCAAGCATCACCTGTGCCGAATGTTTCCCAAATATTATGGCTTTACCCCTATCCATTATCTGCGTCGCAAGCGGATTCAGGAATCACTTAAACTGTTAAGAGACACAGGGCTGCCTGCCCAGGAGATTGCTTTAAGAACCGGGTTTGATAATCTCGGTTATTTCGGTAAGGTTTTTCGCGCCCTAATGGGGATGACACCCACCGAATTCAGAGGCAAGCGGAATGATTTAAATGTGGATTCGATCAAGCTGTTAGGTTAAGCGGCAGGGCATAGAAAGCAGAGGAACATCCTAACGCGCCTGTCATAGGGTTATGCCCTTATGATGATGCTCCCTGAAAGCCCCGGGGGACATGCCGGTGAATTTCTTGAAGGCTACGCCCATGTACTCTGGATGCTTATAACCCAGGTGTTCCGCTATGACAGGCAGCGTCCAGTCGGTTTCTGATAAAAGCCGCATCAGGAGCCTGGAAGATTTCCTCATGAGGAGTCCGATAAAGCGCATTCATAAACCTGTGGTCGAGCGACCGGCGGGAGAGCGGAATATGACGCAGTACATCCTCAACCTTCTGTTGGGAATAAAGAACTGGCACAAAAAGTTAAAGATCAGGTAGATGACTCAATTATCATTTGTTATGGGGAGAAAGGACTGGTTGAGGTTGCTTGTTATGAAGAGGCAGACATAATGATGAACTCCGTTACAGGAGCTGTTGGTATAATACCAACTCTTAGAGCACTTCATGCAGGAAAAGACATTGCTATTGCCAATAAAGAAACATTAGTAGCCGCCGGTCATGTGGTAACCAAACTAGCAAAAGAAAAGGGATGCAAACTCATACCTGTTGACAGTGAACATTCAGCCATATTTCAATGTTTAAATGGCGAGTCGAGAGATCAAATCTCCAGACTAATTATCACAGCATCTGGTGGAGCCTTCAGAGATTTAAGCAAACAGGAAATGAAGGGAGTACGGGCTTGGGATGCCCTTCAGCATCCAAATAGGAGCATGGGAGAAAAAATAACGATAGATTGTGCTACACTAATGAACAAAGGTTTTGAGGTAATCGAAGCGCATTGGTTGTTTGAAGTTCCGTATGAACAAATCGAAGTTCTCATACATCGACAAAGCGTCATCCATTCTATAGTTGAGTTTGTGGATGGATCAATGATTGCACAAATGGGTATGCCAGACATGCGAGTGCCCATTCAATATGCTCTTGAACATCCTAATCGCCTTAAAAGTGATTATCCCAAACTTGATTTATCCTTGATTTCCCAGCTAAACTTCGAAAAACCCGATACGAATCGTTTTCCATGTTTGGGATATGCATTTGAAGCAGGGAGAATTGGAGGAACGATGCCAGCTGCTCTGAACGCTGCAAATGAAGTTATCAATCTCTCATTTCTCAGAAACGAAGCATGCTTTTTTGATTTTGAAAGAATTTTATACGAAGTGCTATCCGTCCATAATAATATCCAGAGCCCAGAATTAGATGACATTCAGATGACATTCTTCATGCAGATTTATGGGCAAGAGAAATGGCAAGCTCGTTGATCAAGTAGCATAGTTGATCATCATAAAGAGACATGCTATACTAAACATCTGATGAAAAGATGTATATATACATCTACATATACATCTACATATAACCCAGATAGAACAATTAATAATTAAATTAGATCTAATATTTTTGTATTTAAACATCTGATGATATCACGTTACAATTAGGGAGATGGCAGGTGAAATTCACAATGAACGGGGACAGATGTACATTTCTTTCGTTCCAGAAGATGGGGATATGAGATCAAAAGCTTTGTTTCGAATCTTGAATCGTCCGAGATTGGTTGACGAGGTAGTTAAACAACTACAAAAGAGAATTTCTGATGGTGAAATTCAATATGGCCAAAAAATTCCGACTGGACCTAGATAATGGAACAATTCGGTGTAGGGCGAAGAGCAGAGATTTTGGAAGTGTATGAGGTAAGGAGAATGCTGGAGCTGGAAATTTCCAGATTGGCAGCTATAAGGCGAGGCGACAAGGATATTATGCGGATGAGAAGCACATTAGATCAATGTGCACAGGAATTAAATGCAGGGGATATGAGCGCTTATCTGAATGTGGATATTGAGTTTCATCTCTCTGTTGCGGTTGCCAGTAAAAACAGCATTGCGGCAACTGCAATCAGATTCTTAGTCTCACCGATTGTGAGCAGGTTATGGAGTGCCTGAAGACATATGTAAATAATCCTTGATCACGCGAATAGGAAGTCACTAAACATATTCAAACTGGGAGGAATTAAAATGAGCAATCAGATTTTCGTATTTGATACAACATTGCGTGATGGAACACAAGGAGAAGGTGTCAGTCTCACTGCAGAGGATAAAATAAAAATCGCGTGCAAGCTTGATGCACTTGGCGTTCATTATATAGAGGGCGGCAACCCCGGGAGCAATAATAAGGATATTGAATTTTTTGAGCGCGTGAGACACTTGAAGCTTCAAGCAAAAATAACGGCTTTCGGCAGCACACGACGCAAAGGCACGGTAGCGGAGCATGACGTTAATTTAAATAGAATTATTGAATCCGGGGTCAGCACGGCTGCCTTGGTGGGTAAGTCTTGGGATTATCAAGTGACTACGGCGCTGCAAACCACGTTGGAAGAAAATTTGGCCATGATTTACGATTCATTTCGTTATTTGAAACATAAAGGTATGGAAACGATTTACGATGCCGAGCACTTTTTCGACGGATTTAAACGGAATCCGGAGTACGCAATTGCAGCCATTCGCAAAGCCGAGGAAGCTGGGGTGAATTGGATTGTGTTATGTGATACGAATGGCGGCAGCCTTCCGGGTGAAATCGCGGAAATTGTGGCTCATGTCCGCACGCTTGTTCACACGCCCCTTGGATTGCATCCACATAACGATTGCGATTTGGCAGTAGCGAATACGATGGCAGCTGTGCAAGCAGGAGTCCGTCAGATTCAAGGCACTATCAATGGATACGGAGAGCGATGTGGAAACGTGAACTTATGTTCGCTTGTGCCTAACCTGCAGCTAAAGCTTGGTTATGAGTGCATCAGCAATGAACAGCTTGCCTTGTTAACCGGGACGGCAAGATTTGTGAGCGAGATTGCTAATGTCCACATGCCTGTCAATCAGCCATACGTCGGCACTGCCGCATTTGCACACAAGGGGGGCATCCATGTGTCCGCCATTATGAAAGATCCGAAAACTTATGAGCATATTGCTCCTGAACTGGTGGGAAACAAACAGCGAATTCTTGTATCTGAGTTATCCGGACAAAGCAATATCATCGTAAAAGCCCAAGAGATGAACTTAAACATCAATCTGGAGAGCAACGAAACGCGGATGATTATGAATAAAATCAAAGATTTGGAGCATCAAGGCTATCAATTTGAAGGCGCAGATGCCTCCTTGGAATTGTTGCTCAGAGAGATCAGCGGCGACATTGAAGATATTTTTACCTTGGAATCATTTAAAATCTTCGTCGAAAAAACGTCCTCCAATTGTGTCGTATCGGAAGCTATTGTGAAATTAAAGGTTCAAGGACAAACCATATATATGGCTGCTGAAGGGAACGGTCCGGTCAACGCACTCGACAGCGCTCTTCGTAATGCATTACTCCAGTTCTATCCGCAAATCGAGCAGATGCACTTGTCCGATTACAAGGTGCGTGTGCTTGATGAGAAGGATGCTACGGCTGCTAAAGTGCGTGTATTGGTTGAATCATCAGGCTTCGGAAGTACGTGGAGCACAGTGGGCGTATCCGAGAATGTCATTGAGGCAAGCTGGAATGCTTTGGTTGATAGCATCCGTTATGCACTGATTGGGAGAACACCAGCTAGTGATATAAATAGTAATCCTATTCAACATATGGGTTTGGTTAACCATTAATCTCACTCGAAACGGTGAATTTGGATAATAGTAGCATAGGAGGGGTAGGACTGGATCAAGGAAGAACTGAGTTATCCCGAATTCGGAGAGAGTTCATCTTGGATGAAGGATCTTCGAATTCGTGCCCTTGAATGGGCTAGAGAATTGGAACTGCCAAAAAAAAGGAGAGTGAGCAAGATGGCAAAAAAAATCCCTGAAATGGAAGAATACCAATATGGATTTCGAGACGAACACAAGAACATTTTCCAAAGTGGGAAAGGATTGACTGAAGAAATTGTCATTGAGATTTCGCGAATGAAGAAAGAACCGCAATGGATGCTCGATGTCCGTTTGAAGTCGTTGAAGCAATTTTTAAAAATGCCATTACCCCGCTGGGGAGGCCGGTTAGATGATCTTGATTTTGATGATATTCAATATTATGTCAAACCTTCGGAGAATCAGGGGAAAACTTGGGAAGAGGTTCCAATTGAAATTAAACAGACCTTTGATAAGTTGGGTATTCCTGAAGCTGAGCAGAAGTTCCTAGCCGGCGTATCCGCGCAATACGAATCCGAAGTTGTATACCATAGCTTGCAGGAGGATTTGGTAAAGCAAGGCGTAATTTTCACCGATACAGACACAGCATTGCGTGAGCATCCGGAGATTTTCAAGGAATATTTCGGTACCATTATTCCTTATACGGATAATAAGTTTGCTGCACTAAACAGCGCGGTTTGGTCTGGAGGCAGTTTTATCTATGTGCCGAAGGGTGTTAAATGCAAGATCCCTGTTCAAGCGTATTTCCGCATTAACTCGGAAAATATGGGTCAATTCGAACGGACTTTGATTATTGCAGATGAGGACAGCTTTGTCCATTACGTAGAAGGTTGCACAGCACCCATTTATAGTAGGAATTCACTCCATAGTGCCGTTGTAGAAATTATATGTAAAAAGAACTCGCGAGTCCGTTATACCACGATTCAAAACTGGGCACCCAATATTTATAACCTGGTGACAAAGCGGGCAGTAGCGGAAGAGAACGCAAACATGGAATGGGTGGATGGTAATATTGGCTCCAAACTGACTATGAAATATCCGGCAGTTATCCTTAAGGGCCGCGGCGCCAAGGGTTCGGTGTTATCAATAGCAGTTGCAGGACGTGATCAGCATCAGGATACCGGTGCCAAAATGATTCATCTGGCCCGGGATACAACGTCCACAATCATCTCAAAGTCGATCAGTAAACATGGTGGCAAGGTAAATTACCGTGGTCTTACTTCATTTGGGCGTAACTCCCAGGGCTCCATGTCGAATATTAAATGCGATACGCTGATCATGGACAAAGAATCAACTTCAGACACAATTCCATACAACGAAGTCATGAATGACAACATCACATTGGAACACGAAGCAACAGTCTCCCGTATTTCTGAGGAGCAACTTTTCTACTTAATGAGTCGAGGCTTAACCGATGCTGAAGCTACGCAGATGATCGTGATGGGATTTATCGAACCGTTTACGAAGGAATTGCCTATGGAATATGCAGTTGAAATGAATCGATTGATAAAATTCGAAATGGAGGGAAGCATCGGGTAATGATCAAATTGCAATAATAACCATGGGCTTAAGTCGTGTGAAATGAATCTCAATTTATTACTTGTTTAAGTGATGCTATTTATCTGCGTGTATATGCATCCAATATAAAAATTGCAGCCTACGTTAACCAGGATGTCGACAACTAACCATATAAACTAAATCATAAAAATAAGGATGTGCATAATGCTGCATCCTTATTTTTTATTGTTAGAAACAAAAAACAACGCGCAGTCCTCTGCTGCGACATGTCCAGAATCCAGAAAGTTCGTTTTCCCAGTAAAATAATGGTTAAATTCCCGGTTTAATTTCACCATTAAACATGGCTGCTATTGGCAAAATATTCACGAGTATCTTTGCGCGATTGAGGGGTTAATACACGATCAAGCTCTTCATTCAACCAAGTAAGAGACTTGTTGCGCAGGACATTGCGCATACTCTCTTCAGCTTCAAGCATAGCTAAGTTAATCACACAGGGAGAAGCTAGAGAGCATGCTGCATAGTCTTCATCACGGCATAGATAGCTATTATTTTTGATGTTTTTACATTGAAAAATGGGGGTAGTACCTTCTACAGCTTCAACGACATCCCAAAAAGAAATATCCGAAGGAGACTTGGCTAATTTATAGCCTCCTTTGACACCAGGGACAGAGCTAACGATACCAGCTTTTGTTAATTTACTAAAAATCTTTGAAAGATAGGTCTCCGGAACACCTTGAAAAGCGGAAAGCTCTTTAATGCCAATGGTAGAATCGGGAGGAGTATCAATTAAATATATCAAGCAATGCAGTCCATATTCTACGCCAATACTATACTGCATCCAAACACCTGCTCTCTAGATATAAAAGTTGTTATAAATCATCTTAGGTGGATTTAAAGTCCTTGTCAAATATAGGTATGGGTATTTTCAGCTAATGGACTCATGATTTTTTGGTTGACAGCCATAAATTTAAGAGTTATATTGTGGTCACAGTAAATCGTCGATTATATTTGTCGACGTTACACTTATAGAGGCAAGATCAAATTTATTATTCATGGAGGAGATTACTATGAAGGTTAGATTAAATCATATCCATGCAAGCCCAGGTGCTTTGCAGGTGATGATGAAGCTGGAAGGGTTTATTAAGACAAGTGGGTTAGATGCAAAGCTATATGAACTTTTGTAAAGAAAGCTTATGAGTCTGGTTTCAATGTCGGCGAAGTTGCTGACAGCCAAAACCTATTCGGTATGATTATGCGGTTTGGCTCTTTTATTCTCGTGATGGTGGTGTGTCCACCACATTTTCTCCGAATCATGCAAAGTGTAACAGGGGATACTCTGTTGGAAAAGCTTGAAATTTGCGATCAAATTACTGGCAGAATAACAAAAAAATTAAGGAGTGTAACAACACATGGAAATGAGACTGGATTATATCAAAGTGGAACCCGAAGCTTTACAAACACTTTTAAAATTGGAAGGGTATGTGAAGAAGAGTGGTATTGACCACAAACTGTTGGAGCTGATTAAAATTCGTGCCTCGCAAATTAATGGCTGTGCCTACTGCCTTGATATGCATACGAAAGATGCGCGTGCAATGGGGGAGACGGAGCAGCGCTTGTATATGCTTAACGCATGGCGGGAAGCTCCGTTCTATACGGAAGCGGAGCGGGCCGCAATAGCATTAACGGAAGCTGTGACCAAAATTTCGGATGCTGGCGTGCCACAGGAATTGTATGAGCAAGTCCGCAAACATTTTGACGAGGGCCAATTTGTTAAATTAATTATGGCGATTAATGCGATCAACTGTTGGAATCGAATAGCGATTTCAACGGGTATGGTACCTGGTGAATATCAGCCGGCTGCACATAAATAACAGATTTTTGAAGGCGAAATCCCCGTACATCGACTACGTGCGGGGATTGACTTTAGTCAAAGACCTGCAATAGCTCTGGTACCTATTGCTCTATAGACTAAAATGTTCACCTTTGTAAGATGAGAAGAAGTAAAGATTATTTATATTTTTGGGGAGGATAAATGAGTTATACAATACTTCTATTCGATCTGGATGATACATTGTTAGATTTCGGCGCTAATGAAACGGATTCGTTAAACAAATTGTTTCAGCAACACGGATATACTTTTTCGGATGAGTTGTTTCAAGTATATAATTCCGTCAACAAACAACTATGGGCTGATTATGAAAATGGAAATATTGCATTAGATGTTGTGCTAAACTCAAGATTTTCAGAAACGATGTTAAGACTCGGAAAAGTTGTCGATGGCATTGAATGGGAAAATCAGTACAGAGAACTTTTGGGCAATGGATGTCAGCATATAGAAGGAGCTTTAGAAGTGTGTCAAAGCTTATCTGTATCCCATAGACTGTTTGTTATCACTAATGGTATAACCCAAACTCAGATAAAGCGATTGAAGCAGTCAGGCTTAAATGAATTTTTTGAAGACATTTTTGATTCTCAAAGCATTGGATTTCAAAAGCCATCCAAAGAATTTTTCGATTACGTGATGAGTCATATTAAAGATTTTAATATAAAGGAAGCACTTATTATCGGAGATTCATTAAATACTGATATAAAAGGTGGCCTTCTGTCAGGAATTGATACGTGCTGGATTAACAGAAATTCACAAAAATGCTCTGCAGAAATTCAAAGCACCTACACGGTCGCAAACTTAGTGGACATATATGAGATCTGTACCCCTATAAAATGAGCATAATGGTGATTAAGTTAATACTATTAAGTATTGGTAGTGAGGAATAAAATGATCCCATTAAGGGATATTATCACTAAACCCATTGAGCCTCTGGTTTTGACGAAATTCACTAGGGGATACCTGAAAATATTTTTTGAAGATGCTGGCAAAATAGGTTGAATCCTCGAAGCCTACGGCTTGGGCGATCTCGATCATTTTTCATATCCGTATTTCGAAGCAGCACCTGCGCTCTTTCCAGCTTCAGTTTATTGATGTAGCTGGGATTCAAGTGGACATGCTCGGCAACCTGAACGATGGAACAATTTTGCGAATAGTGCTCCTGTATAAAATGCTGAGCCCTTTGAAATATCGTTTTGTTGCTGTTGGCGCTGTCTCTCCATTCATACAAGAGAGATCGCACTGATAGTGACTGGATTCATGTAGAACTGAAAAGAATATTTTTATGTTTTAAATAAAGACTTGACGGAGAGGACGCGTTGCGAAACGTCCGCTTCGAACTTTGTTTCAATCTGTACTATAATATCCATTCCGACCGATTCTCTTTATAGATAAATCTTCATTTCTTTGTAGGAAAGCCGTATCTCTTCGCACTCCACACTATACTTAATGCAACAAGCAATAGAATCAACAAAAATCCTGGAAAAGACTGTGCACCAACAAGCTCCAGCAAGGCACCACCCGCAATGCCTCCACCAGCGATTGCCAGATTCCATACAGTAGTATTGATGGGCATTATGATATCAACACCTTCTTCTCCGCTTGCCGTAGCTTGCGCGGTTTGCAACAGCGTGGCTGCACCACCGAAGGTAAGTCCCCATAACGCAACTGCCGCATAAACTACGGATGCCGATGAGCTACCTATCCACAGTGCAACGGACACAAGCGAAAAGCCGATTAAACTGAGCAGTACCAACAGACGCAGCTTACGGTCTATTAAAAGGCCAACAATCCAGATGGAGACAAGGGCGGCTAATCCAAAAACTAGCAAGACAAGATCGACACGTTCTGAGAGTCCGGAAGACTCCAGAAACGGTGCAATGTACGTATATAAAATATTGTGTGCCAACATCCAGGTAAACACCACCATGAGAATCGGGCGTATCCCTGGCAAAACAAATACCTGACCGACGGTCAATTTTTGATCTGCAGGCTGTCCTGGATAATCCGGCACCTTCCACAGCACCCATACTATTAATATAAGAGTCAAAAAAGACATGAGTCCAAATATGGCTCGCCAACCGATCAGGTCACCGAGCAAGGTACCAATCGGCACTCCAAATGTAAGAGCAATTGGCGTACCTACCATCGCGACAGCCAGAGCACGCCCTTTTAAGGCATCTGGTACCATACGCCGCGCGTATCCGGCAATCATCCCCCATGCTGCGCCAGCAGCCACACCGGCAAAAAATCGAGCTGCAAGTGTCAAAGCATAACTGGTCGACAAGGCGGTAATGGTGTTAAATATCAAGAATACTGCAATAATAGCGAGCAGCAGCGGACGCCGCCTAACCCCGCTTGTAACCATGGCGAAAGGAATTGCCGCTACAAGCGAGCCAATCGCATATAGGGTTACGAGCTGCCCGGCCATCGCTTTTGTAATATCCAGTCCTTTCCCGATTAACGGCAGCAAGCCGGCTGGAATGGTTTCAGTAAGAATACAGATAAATCCTGTCATTGCTAGTGCCAACAATGCAAGCCAGGGGAGCCGAGCAGGGATATTAGCCGATTGGACCACATTTGTGGTTGATGATAATTGAGACAAATTAGTTTCCCCCTTAAGACAAATATAATTATGGATCGGTCATTCCATATATTAAGTTTAATCACACTCTCTTGTCAAGGACTTCTGGATCGATTAGTATAAAATTAATAAAGGAGGTCATCATATGCCGAGAACGGGACGCCCCCGCACATTTAATCGTGATGACGCGGTTGCTACTGCGATGCTTCTGTTTTGGGAACACGGCTTTGAATCCACTTCACTTGCTCAGTTGCGTGCTGTAATGGGGGGGATATCCGCGGCAAGTTTCTACGCGGCGTTCGAATCCAAAGAAGTGCTGTTCCGCGAAGCGGTGGATCAGTATATGTCTACTTATGGGCAGGTTTCGGAAAGTTTCAGAGATAAAAGCATGACATCAAAAGCAGCCATTGAGCAAGGATTACGGCGATCGGCACGAATGCAGACAGAAAGCTCCCACCCTCTGGGCTGTCTGTTGGTTTTGTCCGCTGTAAACTGTTCTCCAGAGCAAAAGCACATCCAAGAGATGTTAGCCAAGGAACGAGAAAAGGTCCGTGGTTGGCTGAAAGATTGTATCGAACGAGCAGTTGCAAATGATGAGTTGCCCGTTTCTACAGATATCTCCATGTTGGTTACCTTATTTGAAACATTTCTTCGAGGAATTTCGCAACAAGCCCGGGACTGTGTTCCATACGTGGCCATTGACGCTGCGATAACTCAACTGATGAGCGTATGGGATGCATTATCTGGGAAGCAAGGTGAGCAAGGGGGGGATCAGGCTTAAAATACCAAAATTCTTAGGGGCCGATAAAATCGAATGTGGCAGCTTTCCTTATAAGGGAGCTGTCTTTTTGAACTTAGAATGTCGTCTGAGGTCACATAAACTCCTGCTTCTTTAACACTAATCGCTAAGATCCTTCGTAAGGACGGCAGATTGGACGAGGCAACTGTGAAATACCTCAAGTTTGTGCTTGATTTTATAAACAAGTTGGTTATAATTACGTTTAAGTATTTAAACGAATAAACGGAAGGGGTAGATTGCATGAGTCAGCAAACCGAGCATATTCTGCAACAATTTAAAGAGTGTATTCCTATACTGGATGTACTGACTGATGAAAACCGTCAAGCTATTATCTTGCTGCTTGCACAGCATAAATCCGGACTTAATGTCAATACTATAGCGGACCAAATCAATTTGTCCAGGCCGGCCATTTCCCATCATTTGAAGGTGTTGAGACAGTCTGGCTTTGTTAATTTTGAAAAAAAGAGCGTAGAAAATTATTATATGCTGACGATCCGCAAACCAATTGAACAACTCAAGGCATTAATTGAGGCTGTTGAAGCCCAATGCACCAAATCTTGACCAGCATAAAAAGAATAGAATTTTTTATGAGTAATATGTTCATATGTTTAAACCAATAATCATAATTTGGAGTGATATGAATGAAGGCGATGATCATTGAGAAATACGGAAAAAATGTTCCCTTGCTTATGACAGAAAGACCCACGCCCGACATCGGAGAATATGATGTGCTGGTAGAAATTTATGCAGCCAGCTTAAATCCTATCGACTTTAAAATAAAAGAAGGAAAAGCCAAGTTTCTACTAAGTTATAAGATGCCCTTAATCTTAGGAAATGATTTTTCTGGAGTAGTAGTTAAGGTAGGCAGCCGGGTGAACGCATTTAAACCCGGAGATGAAGTTTACGGAAGACCCCGCAAAGGCAGGATCGGGACATTAGCCGAATATATTGCTATTCATGAGGAAGATATTTCTCTGAAGCCGCGGAACTTGACCTTTGAAGAAGCGGCATCCATACCATTGGTCGGACTTACCACATACCAAGCCTTTTCCGATATTTTGAATCTTCAAAAAGGCCAAAAAATTTTGATTCACGCAGGATCAGGCGGTGTAGGCACCTTCGCCATCCAACTGGCCAAATTGATGGGAGCTTATGTTGCCACCACAGCAAGCGATAAAGGTTACAATTTGGTCAAATCTCTGGGCGCCGATCTAATCATTAATTATAAAAAACAGAATTTTGAAGAATTGCTTACGGGATATGATGCGGTGTACGATACTTTAGGAGGACAAGTTTTGGAGAAATCTTTCCAGGTACTGAAACCAAACGGGAAAATAGTATCCATCTCAGGCCTTCCAAACGCAAGATTCGGAAAAGAAGCAAAATTAGGTTGGATGAAGACGGCCATTTTGTCCATCGTGAGCCATAAAATCACAGCGCTTGAGAAGAAAAGCGGCACGAGCTATCATTTCCTTTTTATGAAACCAAGCGGAGCGCAATTAAAGGTAATAAAAGAATTTATTGAAGAAGATCGCATTAAGCCCGTTATTGATAAGGAATTCAATTTCAAAGATGCAGGGCTAGCGCTTCAATATCTTGAAAGCGGAAGTGCCAAAGGAAAGGTAGTCATTAAAATAAAGTCTGAATGGGCGGTAATTAACAAATGACTTGATGCCAGGGAGCAGGTGCAGCACGATGAAATTTTTGGATAAATTAGACGAGATATTTGCTAACGATTCTTACGATATAGAAGGGGGCTATCGTTTAGTCATCCAGCCGAAAAGCATAGTGCGTGAATTTAGGACCGTCAAGCATGGATTTCTTTTTATCATTCGTGGAGGAGCTAGATTGGGAAACTTCGTGATAAGGAATTATTCTTAAGCATCATGTATCAAGTTCTGATAGGTTGCAGACATCGAGAGATCTCCAAGTAAAAACGTGATAGAGGAAGCTATTGCATACTTTAACGGACATTATATGAATCCGCTCACACTACACGAGTTAGCTGAGATGCATGCGGTGAACCCCAAATGCTTCTCATATTTCTTTCATAAATATACGGGGTTCCGTCCAATCGATTATGTTATCAATTATCGTATGGAAAGAGCGAGTGAATTACTTCATGCAGGCAATTTCACCATCCGATGGGCTTCCTTCCTCTATTTTTGTGGGCAATGCCCTGTTCTCCTTCCGTTTTAAAATTATTCTTTAGCCGGATGATTTGCCGGACGGAAATCCCCAACGCCATAGCCCCTTCATGGTTGGTCATAAGTCCTTCAATTATTTTTCTCACCACAAATACCTTCTTCAGTTCTTCTTTGCTCAATGTAATTGTCTCCTGTCCCATAGTGACATTATCTCAGAACAGTTACAGGGTGACATTATCACAGAAGAACAACACATACTGCATGATAATCTTGACTGTGGTCAGAATTTATGTTACATTATCATTTGTTTATTTTTAGAAATTCCAATGATAAGGGGGGATAAAGTGATGCTGGAAGTTGTAGATGTTAATGTGAACCTGTCTTTTAAAACGATTGTCGACATGGTTCACAAAATAACTAAGAAGCTACCGGAACTTTATCCTCTTATACAAAGATACACTAAGCGATAACTTCTATAATGCTTAGTATTTCTTTATAGTATAGTTTGGTTAATGTAAAACGCAAAAACGCTCCGGTTGACTGGTGCTTTTTTGCGTTTTTCTCCGTGCTTAAAGGAGAAAACAATGCAACCAAAATCAAAATATGAAAAGATTCAGCATATAATTACGAGCCTGAAACAGCCAGCTTACAGATATCTTCAAATCACAGACGCAATTTTTAAGCAAAGAATCGGTGAATTTGAACATATGACCATGTTACCTAAGTTATTGCGTGACGAATTGATCAATGAACTTGGTAATAATGTATCCAGCGTCACACCGGTATTAGAAAAAAAATCAAATCAGGTCAGCAAGATTCTGTTTGCCATAGCAGGTGATGAGCGTATAGAGGCAGTTAGGTTAAGTTATAAACGTGGGTGGGAATCGTATTGCATATCCTCCCAGTGTGGATGCGGGTTTGGTTGCAGCTTTTGTGCTACAGGTACAATCGGCTTGAAAAGAAATCTTACAATCGATGAAATAACCGACCAACTACTGCACTTTCACTTGAACGGGCATGCCTTGGACAGTGTCTCTTTTATGGGAATGGGGGAGGCGCTTGCAAATCCTCATATATTTGACGCGCTGACGATACTGACTGACCCGCAAATATTTGGCTTAGGCCATCGACGAATTACTGTTTCTACAATCGGTATACTGCCCGGAATATACAGGCTGATTAAGGACTTCCCACAAGTTAACTTGACCTTTTCGCTACATTCACCGTTCGACGCTCAGAGAAGTGAACTGATGCCCATTAATAATCGGTTCCCACTGCATGAAGTAATGAAAGCGTTGGACAGTCACATACAGCATACGGGGAGAAAGGTGTACATCGCTTATATACTGCTTAGGGGGATAAATGATTCAACAGAACATGCGGAAGCTGTTGCTCATTTATTGCGGGGACGGGGATTATGGGAGCATCTCTATCATGTTAACCTGATACCGTACAATTCGACCGATGAGACGCCCCAAAGCTATGGGCAATCCGAACGAAACAGTGTCACAATGTTCGTTCAGATATTAAAGTCAAGGGGAATCAAGGTCACTATCAGAACCCAATTTGGATCAGATATTAATGCAGCTTGTGGTCAGCTATATGGATCAGATTAATCCATCTCCAATCTTGTTATAAACCATTTTAGGATCGCAGGCTGTCTTAACGTAGAAAAACCTGATGTGAGCGGATATTCTTAAAGCAACGTAAGTTGCATAAGGCTGTCTGCTTTTTTTTATCAGATAAAATGATTAACGCTATTTGGCAGCTCCTCTTTTCCATTGAAGTAACAGACAGTATTAGCTGTAGTTTGAATACCGCTGCTGAACAAGGGCTGGCAAGTATGGAGTACACCTAGCGGTCGCTTTGTTATATTAATCGGATTTGATAAAATTCTATTTTATGGTAATCTGAAGGCGCAATGCCCTCCAGTTTCTTGAAACACCGGCTGAAGTAAAACGCGTCGTTAAACCCAACCAGTTCCGAGATCTCACTAATATTTTGATAGCCTTCCTTCATCAGTTCCTTGGACTTATTAATACGAACATTGATCAAATACTCAATAGGCGAGCTTCCAGTAACCTCCTTGAAGATGACCTGTAAATAGGAATGGCTGAGCTGAATGTAATCGGATAAATCCTTAAGCTTTAATTTATCGGCATAATTTTCCAATATGTACGCAGTCACTTTCTCTACCTTCCTTATTTTGTCGTAATTTAGCGTTTGTTTAGACGAGTTCCATAAGAATAGAAGATAGGAATCATCGAGTGAGGTAAATGATTCCAGGTTTGAAATAAATCAAATCCCCTCTGGAAACTCTCCGCTCTTCATTACAGCCAATGACAGCTTCACCATCATACACCAGGATAAAAGAATGTGTGCGCCATACCTGTCTCTGATTTTCCCACGTGGGCGTTACGATTCTGTGTACGACTTGAATAAAATGCGGGATCATATTTTTCAAATCACCTATATCATCATTCATAAACATCACCTTTGTTCTTAGTAGTTAAACCGCTTAGTGAGAGTTCTGTAATTACCTATTTAAACACTCTTGAACGTTAAAGCACTTAAGTCTTTACAAGGCCGTTAAGCTGTCAGACAGTTTTTATTGAATCAGATCATTGTAATATCCGCGGCAGATACGGCATGAAGGCATCTATTTGAAGAGTAAAGGCTCCAAACCGTACAGGACGGTAAATGTTAAATGCAAATGAGTTCTTTCTCTCATAGTCAATAGTGATAACGCGGTTGTGGATTAGCTACTCCTCACCGCGTTTTTCCATGTTAATCGTTGTCGTAACCAAAAAATGAATTCCTATAACTAAAGAAGGAGGATTTTACGCTGACAATCAGGTATGATTGAGGGGTTACAGCCGATACTTCGAAGGGGATAGGAGAATTACAATGAGAAATAAAAGTTACTTTTTAAAATTGCTCTCTTTCAATATCATAATGGTCATTATTTCAGTTTCTTTTCTCGGTTACATAGCCTATTTGAAAACAACAAACTTAATTAATGAGAAAATTAATAAGATCAATTCACAACTTCTCGTTCAAACGCAGCTGCAAGTAGAAAATTCTCTTCAATCTATTGAAAGCGCAATCGTACAATTTTCTCTATCACCGAGCTTTACAAGCATATTGGAAGATGACCTCAAAATAATTAGCTATGATAATTATGTAAAGGTTAGAAATATTATTCAGGATATCAGTTCTTTATATTCGCATGGTTCAATTATAAGCAGCATCGAAATTATTAATTTGGAAAAAGGGTGGGTTTTGCGTAACGGTGGATTGCTTCCGCTTCAAGAGGTTTACGGCTCTGAAGAAATTCGACAGATCCAGCAAACGCCTTCGAGCTCTTCCTGGAACAACGTGAACTCCGACTATTTTCAATATACGCTTAAGGTTCCTTTTTCGTCGTTTAATAAATTCCAGGGAGTCATTCGGGCCAGAATTTCCAGCAGCGGCATCAATAAAGAACTTGTGGCAAGTAAAGACTTGGGTGAGATGACCCTCATTGAAGCCAATGGTAATGTGATCAGAAACTTATCGCAATATAACCTCAATAAAGAAGATATCAATAATGTCATTCGCTTGGTTCAATCCAAAGAAAAAGAGAACCCGCGAGGAGATTTTCTAACCAACATAAAAGGTGTCGAATATTCGTTAATTTTCTTGCAGTCCGCCAAATATAACTGGACTTATTTATCCATGGTATCGACATTAGAGGCAAAACGTAATTCCGGGTTCATCGGATTATTTATTTTTATTACCAGCTTTGTAGTGATTGGTGTGTTTTTCGTGTTTTCATTTCTGGGCACGAGAAAGCTCTATTCACCTATCAAACGATTATATCAATTGGTCGCATTGAATTCCAATGATAAATCCAATCTCCATGTGCAAAGCAATGAAATGGATTTTATAAATACAAGCATCCAAAACTTTTTTCAAGATAGCAACAAATTAAAGGGCCAATTGGATATTCAAACCAACCAGCTAAATGATTTTTTTGCCTTTAAACTGTTTCAAGGAGAAGTAAAGCAGCATGAGGTCGAAAGTAAATTTGGAAACCTTGTGAGTTGGGATCAATATTGTGTGCTGACGGTGCAAATCGATACATTGGATGGCACAGCCTACAGACAGGCGGATAGGGATCTATTGCTTTTTGCCGTCAAAAATATGCTAGGTGAAATCGCGTCACAATTATTGGTGCTGTATCCTGTCATTATCAATAATATTCAAGTGGTTTTGGTTGGGGTTACGCATAAGAACTTAGATGTTTTCAAGGAGGATGTCTATTTACTATCGCGTTCCATTCAGCAAACAGTTAAGCAATATTTGAAGCTTCAAGTCAGTATTGGAATTAGCAATCCCTTTTCCAAGTCGGTGCATGCTTCCATTGCTTACCATGAGGCGGTCGATGCATTAAAGTCAAGGATTACTCATGGGCGTGAAGCGATCTTGTATATGTCTGATTTTGAAGAGGATGAAGCAGCAGCATCGAAATATCCCGCCTTTATCGTAAAGGAAGTCATTGATTCCATTAAATTTAACGACATCGATCAGTCGAAGCGTGCCCTTCACTCTTTTGTAGCGGAAATATACTCGGGACATTATGGATACAAATATTGTTCCATGTTTGTTTTTCTGTTACTGATTGATTTGATTAAGATTTCTCATCACTCGGATGAGATGTTTTTGAAATTATTTAAAGAAAAACCGCTTTTCGACCAACTGGATCAATTGCTGCAACAATCTGCGCATGAGATGGAGCTTTGGATTTATGACAACGTCATTGAACCGATTATAGAAGAAATGTTGGCTCGGAGCGAAACCCAGCAAAGAAATATAACCAAAGCCCTGGTTCAATTCATACATGATGAATACGATTTGGATTTGACGCTTGAAGCTTGTGCATCCCGTCTTCATTACAATCCTAATTATTTGGGACAAATTTTCAAAAAAGAAACGGGCAGCACTTTTAGTGATTATTTATCCCAATACCGTTTGAACATATCTAAAAAATGGTTGTCTGAAACCAATGCTCAAGTGCAGGAAATCGCCGAGAAGCTGAGGTTTAGCAATTCGCAAAATTTTATACGCTATTTTAAAAAGATGGAGGGGATAACACCTAAGCAATATCGGGACAAATTCTGAAGCGCTAACGCATTGTAAAAAAGCACGAAAAACGTTTACTTATCGTGAAAAGTCAACGTTCTGCGTGCTTTTTCGTACGATAATCATTAGCGTAGTGCTCTACGGATTATTGCAAAAGGACGAGGATCTGATGATCAACAGGGATATGCAGAATGGATTATTTACGGGTAGAGCAGCTCTTTGCTATTGTGAATTCAGAAAGCAGAGAGGAGGTTGAAAATTGAAAACACAAACAAACTCAACTTGGAAATCGCAGCTTCGAATCGGTGTCGGGACAAACGGAATCATGAAAATGGCTTTGAAAGAATTAAAGAGGGATCGTTGGTTGTATCTCATGCTGCTTCCGGGAGTGCTTTATTTTTTAGTTTTCAAATATATTCCGATGTGGGGGCTGGTCATAGCCTTTCAAAATTATATGCCCTTTCTCGGAATTATGAAAAGTGAATGGGTAGGCTTTGCTCACTTTCAGTATTTATTTGCCAGCCCCGATTTTTGGATGCTGATGCGGAACACCGTGATCTTGGCCGTTTATAATATTTTCTTTTTCTTCCCATTGCCAATCATTGTTGCGTTGATGCTGAACGAAATCAGGCATGAGTTTTACAAAAGAGTGGTTGTCTCGTTGATTTATGTTCCGCATTTTCTTTCGTGGGTTATTGTCGTGAGCTTTTTTTATAGTTTTTTTTCGATTAAAGACGGCATTATCAATGAGATGATCCAGTCGCTTGGATTCGAAAAAATTCATTTTCTCGATAGCGCTGAGTGGTTTCGGTCTATGGTGACGCTGGAAGTCATTTGGAAAGAAACGGGTTGGGGAACGATCATTTTTATGGCGGCGCTTGCCGGAGTGAATCCTCAGCTTTACGAAGCGGCCAGAATGGATGGCGCTAATCGTTGGAGACAGCTATATCATATTACTTTACCTTCTATTCGTAGTACGATTATCATCCTTCTGATTCTACGGTTAGGATCGTTTTTGGACAATGGTTTTGAACAAATCTTTTTGATGCTCAACGCATTGAACCGTGAAGTTGGTGAAGTGTTCGACACCTATGTGTATTTGGTCGGGATCCAAGGTGGCCAATTCAGTTTCAGCACCGCAGTCGGCATGTTTAAGGCGGTAGTCGGACTCGTTCTGGTATTGATAACGAATCGCTTGGCCAAGAAGTTTGGCGAGGAAGGAATTTATTAGAGTGTGTTCAAACGTTAGACCGCTGCTAAGTAGAGGGGCCTCCGCTCCCACTTTTGAACACGCTTTATCATTAGGAAAGGAGAGAGTGCGATGTACTTATATCGGTCATGGGGCAGCAGGTTGTTCGACAGCATCAATTATATTCTTTTGTTTGTTCTGGCTTTCGTAACGGTCATTCCATTTCTTCTCAACGTCACCGGCTCGTTCGCCTCGCCGGAAGAAGCGCTCAAGAAAAGCTTCATTCTCATACCGGAGCGATTTTCATTAGAGGCTTACCATTATGTTTTCAGTTCAAATGTCATTCCCCATTCATTATTGATCACGGTTTTTATTACCGTTGTAGGAACGGCCATCAATATCATTTTTACTTCATTGATGGCATTCCCGCTCGCCAATAAACGCTTGCGTGTGCGTCAACCGGTTTTATTGTTGGTTATCTTTTCCATGTTATTTAGCGGAGGTATGATTCCTACTTATTTGGTTATCAAAAGTCTGGGGTTGTTGAATACTTACGGATCTTTGATGATACCGGGAGCCATTAGCGCATTTTATCTGATTATTTTGAAAAACTTTTTTATGCAGCTGCCCGATGAATTGGAGGATTCGGCCCGAATAGACGGCTGCAATGATTTGCACGTTCTTTTTCGAATCGTCATTCCGTTGTCCATGCCGGCTATCGCGACATTAACACTCTTTTATGCGGTCGGTCATTGGAATGCATTTTTTAATGCCTTGCTGTACATCAATGATTCGGCTAAATTTCCGATACAGGTATGGCTTCGTCAAATCGTCATTTTGTCGCAAACGGGCATAGGCGATTCCGCCAATTCATTCGAGGGAGCGATTCCGCCTGGAAAAACGATTCAGATGAGTGTGACCGTTGTTTCAACCGTTCCTATCTTAATCGTTTATCCTTTCTTGCAAAGACATTTTGCCAAAGGCGTGCTCCTCGGGTCCGTCAAAGAATGAGTGGGTAAGCTCTGTAAGTTGTATATTGAAAAGAGCACTATTAAACTTAGAATGGAGGGTTTGATACTTATGAGAAGACAAATGTTCAAAAAATTTGTAACTGCAGCTACACTTTCGACGTTATTCACCTCCGCCCTGGTCGGTTGCAGCGGCAGTAACGATCAGACTACAGTGGGGAAATCGGAACCATCAGGAACAGCACCATTTAAAATGACGATGATGAGTCAATACGAAAGCGCGGAACCGCCAACAGCAGATAATCCCGTTGTACGTCATATCGAAGAGGTAACGAATACGAAATTGAATATTACTTGGGTTCTTAATTCCAATTACACGGACAAATTGAATGTAACGATGGCTTCCGGTGATTTGCCGCAGGCTCTCTTGGTCGTAAACACCCAGGATACCGTCATCGTAAATGCCGCACAAAACGGATTCTTTTGGGATGTCGAGCCCTACCTGAAGGACTACCCCAATTTGAGCAAATTAGACAAGGATACTTTGAACAATACCAGAATCAACGGAAAAATATACGGGATTTACAGAGGGCGGTACGCGGAAAGAATTGTACTTTTTTTCCGGCAGGATTGGTTGAATAATGTAGGAATCAAGGAAGCACCGAAAACTGTCGATGACTATTATAAGGTTTTAAAAGCGTTTACGTATAACGATCCGGACAAAGATGGGAAACAGAACACCTGGGGAATTACGGAAAACAAAGATTTGGGAACCTATACCTTCCCTCTCTTGTTCGGTGCACCGAATAACTGGGGGTACATTAATAACGAAGTCGTTCCCGATTTCAGCACGAAAGAATATATGGATTATTTGAAATTCATGAAGAAGCTGTACGATGAAAAGATTTTGAACCAGGACTTCGCAACGGTACCCGGACAAAAAGTATCGGACGATTGGAATCAAGGGAAAATCGGCATAAGAGGGAATATCGCTGAAAATTATCGCGGCGAATCTTTCTCATACCTCGGTAAAACCCTTCCTGGTGCTGACGTACACATTATCCCGGCGCTCGTATCGACAACAGGACAAAAACGGGTTCAGAAAAGCAGTGGCTTCTTAGGCATGTATATGTTTCCTAAATCAAGCGTCAAGACGGAAGCTGATCTGAAGCAAGTCCTAAGCTTCTTCGATAAGATGGCTGATGATAAGCTGGTCAAAAACGTCATGATGGGAGTTGAAGGGGTTCATTACAAAGAGGAAAACGGTATTCCGAAGATTGTAGACGATCCCAAATACAACAAAGAAGTGGTGCCGGTCGTTCATTTAGCTTCCCGCTTGCAATTCATTAATAACGGCGCACCATTGGCCAAAGAAGCGGAAGATGCAATGAAGGAAATCAAGCAGTACGGAGTTCCAAACGTAACGGATGGCATCATTCTCAGCGACGACAGTAAGAAAAAGTTATCTACGAACAAAAAAATTATTGATGACGCCAAAATCAAGTTCATTATGGGAGTGATCGACGAGGCTGGTTTCAATAAGGATCTTGACAGATGGAAGCAAGCTGGAGGTAACGACGTGATTAAGGAATATACGGAATTGTATAAGAAATTTAAAAAGTAATAATATTGCAAGTTCAAAAAGTCGTCATTTCAGCACCGAGAAGGTTGCAAGAAGGTGAAGAAGGAGGAGCGGAGTTACAAGCTTTCCGTAGGAAAGCTGCTTCGGAAGCATATGCTTTAGGCAGTTTCTAAATGAGCACCGGACTTCAAGCCTGAATGCAAGATTCGATGCCGAATATGCTTATTGTAAGACTTCGTGATCAAATGGGGACTTTTTGAACTACCTCTAATAGGGAGAGTGACTTCATAATGAATTATCGGGAACATGTTTCGCGGGGGGACCTGCACTACGAACATACCGTTAAAAGAAGCGAAGGGGGTCTGCCAATCGGGAACGGAAGAATGGGTACTCTTATATGGACTTCGCCATCCGCCGTTAAATTCCAAGTGAATCGTGTCGATGTCTATGCTAATGACCGTTCCACGAACAGTTTTAATCAACGGCATTTGGATTATGGTTATGCATGCGGATTTGTAGATATTGATTTTGTTGATTACGGTGAGGATGTCTTTGAAGACGGTACGATCCGGCAGCATCTAAGCCTTTATGACGCATTGGTAGCTATCGGGGGAAGTGAAGTGAATCTTGAAGCATTTGCCTATGACCATAGCGATGTGTTTGCTGTAAGCGTGCACGACGAAAGGGAAAACCCGCAGGGGATCAACATCAAACTGAAGATGCTCAGGCCGGCGGAAGTTGTGACAAAAAGCCATTCGGCCATCTCCAAGCTAAGTATGCATAAGGATATGATGATCTTAAAGCAGGAATTCAGGGAGGGAGATTATTATTGCGCTTCGGCCGTTGCCATTGGGATAAAAGGTCGTGACGGAGTCATCCGGATGAACGATGAGTTCGGCGGCAGGTCACCCGTAGGTGATTTCAGGGTAAGTAAAGTGCTGGGGCAGCCCAATGAAACGGAGATGCGTCTATGTGTTAAACCCGGATCGGGAAGCTTTGACATATTTATCGCCAGCGCCGCGACTTTTGACGAGAATGTAGATATTGCAGATCAGGCTATAAGTCAAATTGAATCCGCCAGAAATGCGGGCTATGAGAATATGCTGACTGAGCATAAGGAATGGTGGAACGAGTTTTGGCACAAGTCGTACATTCGCTTAAGCAGCGAAGATGGGAAGGCGGAGTTTCTCGAAAAGCATTATACGTATTATGTGTATCTTATGGCTTCGAATTCCAGGGGTGGCCAGTATCCTCCCAATTTTGGCGGCATGCTCCTTAGTCCTCGCGGGGATTTCAGGCATTGGGGAGCGATGCAGTGGTGGAGCAACCTGAGACTTTACTATAACGCTGTCCTCGCGACGGGCCATTATGAGCTCATGCAGCCGTATTTCAGCATGTATACCGGGATGTACGATTCCTGCGCAATAGCGGCCGAACAGCAATGGGGGAGCAAGGGTATCTACATCCCTGAAACGGTATGGTTTAACGGTGTGGATGAACTACCGGAAGATATCGCTACAGAGATGAGAGAACTCTATTTGCTACGGAAGCCTTGGGAGGAAAGATCTGAACGGTTTAAACAATACGCGCATAATAAGCATCCGCATGAAAGCAGATGGAATTGGAAGGGTCATGAATCATGGGTCGACGGCAACTTGGTTTATACGGATAAAAGCTGGGGCCCCTTCGGCTCAACATCTCATATGTTCGCTAATATTGCCGGCATCGCTTATCACTATTGGAACTATTACGAGTATACAAAGGACTTGGCCTGGCTAAGAGACAGAGCGTATCCGATGATCAAAGGGGCCGTCGAGTTCATGCGGAATTATCCCCATCTACGAAAAGACAATGACGGCAAATATCATATGTACAACACGATCAGTGGAGAAAAATATATCGGCGGCAAGGATACAATCCAGAGCACGGCAGCATTGCACGGCATTATGCCTGTTATGCTGAAAGCTGCCGAAGTGTTAGATATGGATCCAGAGATGAGGCCGGTATGGGAAGAGTTTTATAGTAATCTGGCCCCCCTTCCTAAGAGCGATCACCCGGAGGCTGTTTTCAAGACGAAAGATGATGAGCCTGCTGTATGGGTGGGTGCAATAGGTGACGTACTCGATAATAGAAGCGACATTGCTACGGATCCCATGCGGTATTTGAACCTTTGTTCCTTGGAAACGGCGTATGACAATCCGGAATGGTTTGAGACCGGCAAATCGACTTTAAAATACCAGGAGGCTCTCTTGGGAGAGGATTGGGGTAAGGCTGCGACAGAAATGTCATCTGTTGCCTCGATGTTGGCGGGTATGGGGCTTGCAGAGGAGTTTAAACAAGCAGTATTGGCACAGCTGGAATGCATCAATGCGGACAGAGAATACTGCTATTATGCAGATACCGGCAGAGTCAAATTTTACGATAACCGGTTGACCGTTCGGGAAGGAGTCAATGCCATCAGTGCGCAGAGGATCGGCAATTCGGCTAATGGTCTGCAATATGCGCTCTGTCAGAGCCAGCCGGCAGGACCCGGCAAAGAGTCGGTCATCAACGTTTTCCCGGCATGCCCGAAAGATTGGGACGCTGAATTTTCCCTTTGGTGCCATGGCGGCTTTAAGGTAACATCCGAAATCTGTAAAGGAGTTATCGAGTTCGTGAAGATCGAGTCCACACTAGGCGGCAAATGCCGGCTGAGAAACCCTTGGGGCGAACGTGAACTTGTTGTACATCAAGGAGATCATGTGCAGATGGTCTCGAAGGCTTCATTGCTGGAATTTGAAACAGATAAAGGAACTACTTATACCGTTGCAATATCACCCTGAAGATGTGAAACGGCTGCAGTGTGATCGATTCAATAAATCCATTAAATAACCATTAGGAGTGATATTCAGTGAAACAATTTCGTTTAAACCAACTAGCCGACGTTACAGAAGGACATATATTGAAGGATATTATGCCGGGGGATTACATCTCTTACGGCGGACTTGCCTTCGAGAAGCCGGGCGCACGCGCTCATACGAACGACGGTCCGGGAGGCATCGACTATCATGTGCATGAGGATTGCGAAGCTTTCCTGATCCTGCAAGGAAAGGGCGTGGTTGAAATCAATAAAGAGCACTTTTACCCAGTAAAGACGGGAGATGTCGTCATTATTGAGCCAGGAGAGGATCATCATCTTACTTCAAGCGTGGAAGATCCCATTGTCGTCGTTTGGTGCCATGCCGGACCGTCCCGAAACAAAAATCAAATATAAAGAAGCGAAGAGAGGATGAGCACTATGAAGGCGGTTCTGGTCGGTTTAGGAAATTTCGGTTCAGGGTGGTACAAGAGATTAAGACATCATGTGGGCGTGCAGGCGGTATGCGTTGTTGAAGCAAACGTTCAGCTGCGGGAAACGATCGATCCGGAAACCCCGTTCTATTCGTCTTTGGAGAATGCGATCATCAGCGAGCGCCCCGATTTCGTCATTAATGTTACGCCTCCTCACATTCACACAGTGATTAACGGGATCGCGTTCGCGCATGGCCTGCCTGTGCTCTGCGAGAAGCCGATTTCGAACGATATTATGGATGCACAATATATTGTCGGCCAGGCCGAGTTGAAAAACATCCCGTTCATGATTTCCGAGAACTACCGATTCTTCGCCCCGGTGCTGAAGGCGAAGGAGCTTTTAGACAGCGGCGTCATCGGACATTTGTCATCGGTACACATCGAATTCGACCGTTATCATGTCGTACCCGTTCCTTATTTCGGTCAGCTGGCAAACGGACTGCTGGAAGATGTCACGATTCATCATTTCGATATGATCCGTTATTTTACCGGTCAGGAAGCAATGAAAGTGTTCGCCATGAACAGCAATCCGCCCGGAAGCTGGACGGAGACGACGACGATCCACCTTAGCGCTTGGATGGAGCTTGACGGAGGGACGGTCGTGGATTATCACGGCAACATGATGGCCAAAGGAAAACTGACCGAATGGTATGGAGATTGGCGTTTCGAAGGCGCGGAAGGCGCGATTGTGATAACGAGCAACCGAGTGCAGCTGATGAAGGAAGGAAAGGCCGATGAAGTGTACACCTTCGACGGGGTCGGAAACACGTTGTCGATCGATGAATTTCTCGCTGCTTTGAAAGAGAAGCGTGAGCCAAGACCAAACGGAAGAGATTATTTGAAGTCACAAAGTTTGGTGCATGCTGCAGCCGTATCGTCGAGAATGGGCAAAATGCTTTCCGTGGAAGAGGCACTGGGAGAGGTGTATGCTTAACTTTGTAGATCAGACTGAAGGCTAAAGGCTATATTCGAAGGTTGTGAAATCAATGGAATGAAAGAGGCTCAATATGCTAAATTTGGACGATATGAAAAAAAACAAATCCAGTGTCAGACTTTCCGACTGCACAACAGCTGCTGACCGTGATGTCACTGTAGAGAAAGCATGGGTGAATAATTTTTTAAGCGCTAAAGTTGTCAATCAGTCCGATCATTCACTGCGGATTAGAGAGGTAGTACTATTTTCTGGGGATATGCCGCTCGCCCCCGATACTCCATTTTACGGTGAGGGCTTCCAAATGCTAACTCAATACGGAGGGACGCTTTCTTCCCCCTATGTGATCGGGGCTTACGGAAAAGATCGGGACTTCTTCCGAGTTCCCGAAACTCCGTTTCATGAGAACTTATGGACGGTATACAATCTATTGGCATTGTCTCCCCAACATGAAGGGCACCTGCTGATGGCCTTTACTTCATGCAATCGCTTTTCCGGCGAGTTTCGATTCAGAGATTCCTATATAGAAGTGATTATGGATACAGAAGATTTAGAGCTTGGGCCTGGCCAGTCATGGGAATTGGAACAATTCATGTTTACTTCTGGAGCGAATCGCGATCTGCTCTTTCAAGAATTGGCTGAATGCCTCAATCGGAACCACCCGCGTATGCTTTATCCTGAGATCCCTACGGGATGGTGTTCCTATTATTGTCTTCGTCCAATAACTGCAGAGGGACTTTACGAGAATGCGCGCGGTATGGTTGGGCGAATACCTGAACTGAAACGGATTCAAATTGATGGAGGCTATGCAGCAGCCGACGGCGACTTTTTAATTCCGAGTGTCACGCTTGGAGCAGACGTCAAAACGATTAGTGAAGGTATCCGGGCAACCGGGATCGAAGCTGCCGGCTATATATCTCCTTTTATTGTAGAACCGGGGTCGAAGCTGATGCTTGAGCATCCGGATTGGATGGTTCAAGATCAGGAAGGCAAACCGTTCAATGGAATCGGTCAGAAAAAGAAGCTGCCTGAAAAGCAATGGTATATGCTGGACGGAACGCATCCTGAAGCCCAAAACTATTTGAGATCAGCTGTCAGGGTTATGCATGATGAATGGGGCTGGCGGTATTTTAAGCTGGATTTTCTGCAATACGGTGCCTTGCCAGGATGCCGTTACGACAAACAAGCAACAAGAATCGAAGCATTTCGCAGTGGCATGAAGGCGATTATCAATGAAGTCGGCCACGACAGCTTTATTCTTGGGTGCAATGCTCCTTTCTGGCCGCTACTTGGATTAGTTCACGGGAACCGGGTGACCAATGATATTGCAAGGGACTGGAAACATGTCAGTGGCAATGCGAAGGAGCTGTTTCCCCGTAACTGGCAAAACGACACCTTGTGGTATAACGACCCGGATGTCATAGTCCTCGAAAGAGTAACGTTGTATAACCAGACTATCAGTGGTGAAGTCATTGAGAAGAAATCGGATATTTCAGATCAAGAGTTCGAATTTCATAAAGCCTTTGTCCTGGCATCCGGAGGGATGATCCTAAGCGGAGACTTAATTCCAGCTCTGTCTGAAAAAAATATTCAGGTATTGAAGAAGCTGTTGCCTCCAACCGGTAAAGCTGCCCAATTTGACGATGATACTTATACGATTGGACGAATAAAATTGGAGGATCGTTCTCTCATTTGTGTCTTCAATTTTGGCGATCAGCCTAAAGATATCGAGATCAGCCTGGATGGAAGCTATCGGCTTTACGATTTTTGGACGGATGAGGAAGTCGGGTACTACACCAATACGATGAAACTTAACAGCTTGGAGCCTCATTGTGCCAAAGTATTTTATTATGAGGAATAAGGGAATTACAAATCGTACCTAGTATACAGAGCCTATAGATAGACCCAAAAGACGATTCTTCATTCAGAAATTGAATAAGAATCGTCTTTTTCAGAGGGATGGGAATAATGAGTCCGGCGTCAATAAAAGTTTTTGTGGGTTCGTTGAATAAAAATATCTTATTTTTGTGCAAATACAGAGCAGTATTGGTCATTTATCTTCGATTTCCTTCTACTTATAATAGACTGATGTGTAGTTGAAAGAGTCATCGTAATGGTACTGATATGATTTCCCATTTAAGTTAAAGGATCAGTGCATGGAAACGATACGAATTGATATGAATATTGAGGGAGAACTATTATGCAGTCAAACCTACAAAAGCAGGAAACGAAGCTGTATTACCGCAAACCAGCCAAACGCTGGCTTCAAGCACTACCGCTTGGCAATGGGCGGATCGGGGCTATGGTTCATGGTGAAATCAATCGAGAAGTGATTCAACTTAATGAGGATACCGTTTGGACGAGAGGACCGAAAAACCGTAACAATTCAGATTCTTATCAAACAGCTGGTGAAATTCGGCGTCTTCTGACAGAGGGGCAGATTGAGGAAGCACATGATTTGGCGGATATGGGAATGATGGGCGTTTCGCGACGCCAGCCGCCTTATCAAACGTTGGGTGAGCTCAATTTGTTTTTCACGGGACATAAGGAGAGTGAAGTGTCTGACTATTACCGGGAACTGGACTTGGAAACTGGCATTGCCAAAGTAAGTTATCGTATCCGTGATGTCGTTTATACCAGAGAGGTGTTTTCCAGCGCGGCGGATCAGGTGTTGGTCGTGCGTTTGACAGCGGATCAGCCGAATCAAATCCAGTGTGGTGTTAATTTATTCCGCAAATTTGATGCTCTTACCGAAACCGAAGGTTCGGATACCGTCTGTTTGGACGGCCAGTGCGGGGTATGGGGAACACGATTTCACGTAAAGTTGAAAGCGGTTCTTGAGGGAGGAAGCAGCAGGACACTTGGAGACCACATTTATATGGAAGGTGCCGATGCCGTCACTTTAGTTCTGGCGGTGTCTACTGATTTCCGGCATAAAGCATATCGGGAACGCTGCGTGGAGGAGCTGCAGAATGCCTGTGGCATATCATTCAGTCGTTTACGGGAACGGCATATCGCAGAGCATCGTCAATGGTTTGACAGGATGGAGCTGTCGCTTTCCAACAACGAGAGTAACAATCTGAATAGCCTTGCGACAGATGAACGTCTCGCCCAGGTCAAAAACGGTGAGGAAGATCTCGGGTTAGTGACGCTGTATTTTCATTATGGTCGCTATCTGCTGATCAGCAGCAGCCGACCGGGGACAATTCCAGCTAATCTGCAAGGGATTTGGAACGATAGTTATGTCCCTTCATGGGATTCTAAATATACGATTAACATTAACATCCAGATGAATTACTGGCCGGCTGAAATATGTAACCTGTCGGAGCTGCATTTTCCGTTGTTCGATCATTTGGATGCGATGCTTCCTAACGGTCGTGAAACGGCACGGGTACAGTACAATGCGCGCGGTTTTATGTGTCATCACAATACAGACCTTTGGGGAGATACGGCGCCAACCGATTTCGCTCGGGCTGGCTTATGGCAGATGGGGGCCGCATGGTTGTGCTATCATTTATGGGAGCATTATGCCTTTAGTCTGGACAAGGAATTTTTGACCGCACGTGCATATCCGTTAATGAAGGAAGCGGCTATTTTTATTTTGGACTTTATGATCGAGGATGAACAAGGGAATCGCCACATCGGCCCAACCCTATCTCCCGAAAACTCATACCGGCTTCCGAATGGGCAGATGGGGCGGATTTGTATGGACCCGGCCATGGATATCCAGATTGCCAAAGGGCTTTTTGAACGGTGTATCGAAGCCAGCAGCATTTTACAGACAGATGAAGACCTGCGAAGTCAATGGAAGGATGCCTGCGGTCTATTGCCCGAACCGAAGATTGGGCAATACGGACAGTTGCAAGAATGGGACGAGGATTATGAGGAGGTCGATCCGGGCCATCGCCACCTTTCCCATCTTTTCGGGATTTACCCAGATCACCAGCTTCTGCGCGAGGAAAGATGGTCAAGCGCGGCAAGAGTTGCATTAGAGCGCCGTTTGGAATACGGCGGTGGCGGAACTGGCTGGAGCCTGGCTTGGATTATAAGCTTGTGGGCGCGGTTTGGGGAAGGTGACCGAGCCAACGAGATGATCACGAAGCTGCTGCGAGTAAGTACTGCTGATAATATGCTTGATCTCCATCCACCGCTTATTTTCCAAATAGACGGAAACATGGGGGCAACTGCCGGTATTGCGGAAATGCTGCTTCAATCTCATGAAGGAGTCCTTCGGCTTCTTCCAGCGCTGCCAACCTCATGGACTGACGGTCATGTTAAAGGACTTTGCGCACGGGGAGGATACGAGGTTTCGATCCGTTGGCAGCATAATCATCTGGAGCTTGCAAATATTCTTTCTCTTGCAGGAGGCATCTGTACCGTCCAAACACCGCTGCAGATTGAGATTACTCATGACGGACAGCCGGTTGCAGTAAGCAAGCGGTCATCCGGAGAAACCGAGTTTGCAACCGTGAAAGACGCAAGCTATGAAATTCGGGTTGTATCTTAATTTAATTAAGTCGTATTCACGATCGTTATAACCTACAAAGCTATACGTAAGACCAATCCCAGAATCAGGGGTTGGTCTTTAAGGTTTAGTTAAGTAAATCAGCACAGCGAGGAAGATAGTTATGGACATATTAAGTAAATGGTTTTATCGCCGTACGATGTATTCGAGTATTTTGTTTTCCTATTTGCTTATGCTCATTATCCCGTTATTAATTGAAACATTTAGTTACGTGCAATATTCCAATCTGATAAATAAAGAAACAGAAATCTATAATCTCTCTTTATTAAAACAATCCCAAAGGGTTTTAGATGACCGGCTTCAAAGTATTGAGGAAATGACGATGAACCTTTCTTTGGATACTCAAGTACAACGATTTATTAATGTAACGGAGAATATGGATGCTGTGGATAAATACAATATGAGCAAGTTGATTGAAAGTTTAGCCAGATATAAGAAAACCAACAGCTTTATTGACGGCGTTTATATATATTTTCCGAAATCGGGTTCAGTTGTAACCGAATCTGCAAAATCGACTGTGGATGATTTTTATAAATATGTATATCGGTATGTGGACTGGGGGTCGGAAGACTGGAAATATTCGCTCAATCAAGTTCACAACTTTGAATATAGAGCGGCTCAACTCACACTTAGCGATGCCTCAGCCCCAAGCAGCGTCATTTGTCTGCTCCAATCCGTATATCAAGGGTCGATCAAACAACCGGTAGCAACCATCGTGGTAACCATTGATGCAAAGAAGGTAGAAGAGCTTCTTTCAGACGGACCGTCGGCGTTTGGCAATCTTTATGTATTGGATCATTCCGGTAATAAATTGCTTGGGTTAGGGGACCAGACCTTGTTATCTTCCGTGCCTAAGGAACAACTGATCCATCAGCAAAGTTCAGGTATACAAGTGAAGAATCAACAGTTTCTTGTTTCCAGTATTCGTTCCTCCTACCGTGAAAGGCAATATGTATCGATTACATCCGTTGAATTCATAAAAAATGATTTAAAACGAATTACGGATTTAGTCATTCTTGTAACGTTTGGTTTAATTACAGCCGGGATTATCCTTGCCTTTATCCTTACCAAAGGAAAATACGATCCGATCAAAAAATTGGCTGATAGTTTCCAGGCAAAGATGGAAGCGGCTCCAGCCGATGCAGCTAATGAGCTTAAAGTAATAGAATGGGCTGCCGATACGGCTTTTAAGGAGAAAGAGTATTTTTTACAAGCCATGCAAAGACAGATGCCTGTTTTACGCTCCAATATGCTCTTAACCTTGATGAAAGGCAACATCACAGCCGAGGAAAATTCTCTTGAAGACATCGGGATTGAATTTAATGCTCCCTATTTCTGCGTCTTTTTAGTTCATGTCGATCAATATCACGAAAGTAAGCTTAAGGAACGCAACTTATCTAAATTTGTAATTAGTAACGTGCTGGAGCATTTGGGCAGGGAATTGGGACAATCGTATGTCGTAGATTTGGATATCGATCGGGTAGGGTTGTTGATCAACTTAGCCCATGATAACGTTACGGTTCGAATAAATTTACAAGATGCAGCTGCTAAAGCCTTAGAGTTTATTGGAGTTAAATTTAACAATACGATTACGATTAGTATCGGGGGTGTTCATGAAAAGCTGGAGGGGGTCTATCGATCTTATCAGGAAGCATTCCGTGCAATGGAGTATCAAATCATTAGAGGGTATAGCAGTGTCATAACCTTTGATGAAATTAAAGCCAAGCACAAGCCGCAAACTTATATATATCCGATACAGACAGAGGAGCTCCTCATCAGCAGCATCAAACATGGCGATATAAAAAAAGTTCGTGAAATCATGAATGATGTATATGAAATGAATTTTGTATCCAGTCAATTGCCACTGGAAATGGCCCGCTGTCTGTTCTTTGATATGATGGGGACGTCCATTAAGGTGCTGAATTCATCGGTTACGGAGTACGAAAATATTTTTGACAAAGGCCCACAGCCTTACGAATTGCTTATTTCCAGTCGTACCATACAGGAAATGCAGGGAACGCTTTTGTGGATATACGAGCAAATCTGCGAACATATCCATGAGGATAAAAAAAGACACAGCCATCAGTTGGAGGATCGCATCATCGCTTATATCCAGGAATATTATATGGATCCCGATATCAGCTTGACAAAGGTAGCCAGTATTATTAAATTGAGCCCCAGTTATTTATCTGGATTTTTCAAAGAACAGGTAGGAGAAAATTTCTTGAATTATGTAAACAAGCTAAGAGTTGATGCCGCTAAAAAGATTTTAGTTGAACAATCGATATCACTTCAAGAGGTAGCAGCGAGAGTAGGCTATTCAAACAATGTGGTATTGATTCGAAATTTTAAAAAATACGTCGGAATGACACCTGGTGAATACAGGGAAAAGAATTCATAACCACCATAAGAAATGATAATGAAATTTATATAATCGTTTTTCGCAAATATAATCAACGATTTGAAGTATTGATTCTTTACCTGCTGCTACTGCTCCTCTATGATAAGCGTCAAGCACCAATAAATCAGGAAATGGAGGAGCGAGGGTATGAGTTTAAACCGCAATGAAGCAGGCAAGGATGCTTTAAGTCAGCAGCACGTGCTGTCCAGAATCATTCACATTCTCTACAAGGATATGATAAAGAACAAATATATTTACCTAATGATGCTTCCAGGTATTTTATATTATCTCATTTTTCATTATATTCCTATGTATGGAGCTACGATCGCTTTTAAACAGTTTACCCCGGCAGCAGGTGTTTGGGGCAGTCATTGGGTAGGATTTAAACATTTTCAAGATTTTTTTAACAGCTATTATTTTATACGAATCATCAAAAATACCCTGTTAATTAATTTGTATTCACTGGTATTCGGGTTCCCAGCACCGATCCTGTTAGCTTTGTTATTAAATGAATTAAGGAAGCATTGGTTTAAACGAACGGTGCAAACATTAACGTATTTGCCGCACTTTGTCTCCGTAATGGTAATAAGCGGTTTGATCATTGATTTTTCTTCCAAAAATGGCTTGTTCAATGATATCATCGTTTGGTTTGGCGGCAGCAGGGGAAATCTGCTCATGGAATCGGAACTGTTCCGTTCGATTTTCGTCAGTTCCAGCATTTGGCAGGAGATTGGCTGGGGCTCCATCATCTATTTGGCTGCATTGTCAGGCATCGATCAGGAGTTGTATGATGCAGCAAAAATGGACGGTGCAGGCCGGTGGAGGCAGACATTGAACGTGACGCTGCCGGGGATCATGCCGACCATCATCATATTGCTCATTCTGAGAATCGGCCACATGATGGATGTGGGATTCGAGAAGGTCATCCTGCTGTACAACCCATCGACCTATGAGACGGCGGACGTTATTTCTTCCTTTGTTTATAGAAAAGGAATTGTCGATGCCAACTATAGCTATAGTGCAGCGATCGGTTTGTTCAACTCGCTCATTAACTTTATCTTACTGATTGTGGCCAATAAATTAAGCCGGAAATTTTCGGACTCCAGCTTATGGTAAGCGGTTCTTACGATGCAAGTCTTGCTGCGCAAAACTCGGTATATGCTTACGATGCTAGTTTCGCTAAAGCGAAACTTTCAGGAGATGAAACATATGAAAAGAAATTTAAGTGAAGTTACCTTTGATGTGGGAAACGTCATAATCCTCTGCCTACTCACGATTGCGACATTATATCCATTTTTATACGTAGCGTTTGCTTCCATCAGCAGCCCTTCGGAGCTTGCGGCCCATAGCGGTCTGCTGCTGTTTCCACGCGGCATTCAATGGGAAGCCTACAAGCTTGTGTTAAACAATCCGTTAATCTTATCCGGTTACAGAAACACCTTGATTTACGTTGTTGTCGGAACTACGCTAAATATCGTCGTGACGGCTTTAATGGCTTATGCTCTTTCCCGGAAAGGTGTCTTGCTGCGAAATTACATCATGATGTTTATCGTGTTTACGATGTTTTTTAGCGGAGGCCTGATCCCGACTTATCTGATGATAAAGGGTGTGGGACTTTTAAATACGATGGGCGCCATGGTTTTGCCGGGGTTGATCAGTACGATGAATTTGATTATTATGAGAACTTATTTTCAATCAATCCCCGAGAGCCTGGAGGAATCCGCAAAGCTTGATGGTGCAGGTGATTGGGTCATTTTATTCCGGATTATTATCCCTTTGTCCATGCCTGTTATTTCGGTCATGATTCTATACTACGGTGTAGGGCATTGGAATGCTTGGTTCAACGCTTCCATCTATTTGAACAAGTCGGAGTTATTTCCTCTGCAGCTTGTACTACGAAATATTCTGGTCACCAATAACACGGATGACATGATGGTTACGCTTGGAGTTAATCAGAAAGGTCAAGACATGAGCGAGGTCATCAAGTATGCGACGATAATGGTAGCTACGATTCCTGTGCTGCTTGTATATCCGTTTCTGCAAAAATATTTCGCCAAAGGCGTTATGATCGGTGCGATCAAAGGCTAGTCATCCATCTTTAATTAGAAGAAAAATTAATTTCTCAGGGGGTATATGTTATATGTTAAAAAGAAAATCCACGCACTCACTATTGGCATGTGTCCTGTTCGGCAGTGTTTTGGCCGGTTGCGCTAGCGACAAGTCCACAAGCAATCCATCGGCGGCATCGGATACGAACGGTACCGAATCACTATCGATGCCCATAACGCAAAAACCGATTACGATAAAATGGTATCAACGAAATTATGTGGAAACCGAATTGAAGAGCATGGGAGAAATGGAAGTGTTTAAAGAGCTGGAAAAGCGAACGGGGATCCATATTGAATTCGTACATCCGCCTAATACGCCTGATGCCTTGAACGTCATGCTGGCTTCAGGCGATTATCCGGATGTCATTTTCTGGGATTGGTCCAGTGTTCCACGCGGTTTAACCGGCCTTATTAACGATGGGGTCGCGATTAAGCTAAACGATTACATGGACAAGTATGCGATTAATTACAAAAAAGCGCTTGTCAAATATCCGGATGTAAAGAAATTCGTTACACTTGATGATGGCACGTATCCTGCATTTTTTCAATTGGATCCCGATCCTCTGAGAACGAGCTATAACGGCCTGATTACCCGCAAGGATTGGTTGGATAAGCTGGGCTTGAAGCCACCCACAACGATTGACGAATGGCATACAGTATTAAAGGCTTTTAAAGAAAAAGATCCCAACGGCAATGGCAAGGCGGATGAGATTCCTTACAGTATCGCCAAAACCCCTAGCGGAACCGCGCTTGGAGGGATCGGAAGCGGTATGTCCGAATTCACCGCAGCATGGGGAATATTAGACGGATTTTACAAGGACCCTGCCAGCGGAAAGCTGATGTATGGGCCGTTGCAGCCACAATATAAAGATTATCTGACAACAATGGCCAGTTGGTATAAAGAAGGACTCATTGATTCAGAATTCGCCTCGACGGACTCTAAAGGCTTGACGACGAAACTGCAGAACGAATTGGTTGGCACCACTTTCGGTTCGTTAGGTTCAATCATCGGAAATACGACTACTTTGGCAAGAGCTAAGAATCCAAGCTTCTCATTAATCGGAGTAAAACCACCGATAGGTCCAGGCGGAAAATCGTATAATTATTCTTCACAAACGATCCAAAAGGTCGGTCTTTCGGCTATCATTACCAAATCTTCTAAATACCCAAAAGAAATCATTAGACTGATAGACTATATGTACTCGGATGAAGGCCAGGCGCTCCTGAATTGGGGGATCGATGGAAAAAGCTATGAGGTGAAGGATGGCAAGAAGTTTTTTACAGATGACATTATGAAAAGCAAGGATGGCAAATCTCCTCAGCAAGCGATTTATCGCTACGCGACACCTGTCTTTGGGCATACAAAAGTAATGGAATACGAACCTTGGAGCCAAATTTCCTTGCCGTTTCCGGAACAACAGGAGTCTATCAAAACATTTGCCAGTACGGATACTTCCCTGAATACGACATTATCGATTAGCTTAACGACAGACGAGAGCTCCCAATTAGGGTCGATTATGAGCGATATCAATACTTATAAACAGGAAACGGTACTGAGGATACTTATGGGGGCCGATCCAATAAGCAAAATTGATGAGTTTCAAAAAAGGTTGAAGAGCATGGGGATTGACGAGGCCAATAAGATTTATCAGACCGCTTTCGATCGTTTCAATGCAAGAAAATAAATGCCACTGTAATTAACAGTTTAGTATAATTACCCAATACGAAGCGAGCCTTAGATGAAATTCTAAAGGCTCGTTTTCCTTTTTAATTATAAAAATGGTAAAAAAACACAATTCAATCATAAATAAATTCATTCCAATCTGAATGACGGGATTGTAAAGTAAAAATTGGAAAAAGAATACAGAAGCAAAATGTAATCGCATACATAAGTTCTTTTTCCATGCTTGAAGCACCATGAAATTAGGCAGAATGGGGGGAATGGGGGATTTACCAGAAGTCGAGTAAACGAAGATAGTCGGGTGCCTTTGACTGGATCGGGGTGCTTTTTAAACTAATTATTGAGGATGGTGTAATGATGTTTAATTTTAATCACAAGCAAATTGTCGGTCTCATGCTATGTATTTGTTTGACATTGATGCTGTTTCCAAGCTTAGGCTTTGCGGCGGATGCCAAATTAAACGCTTCTGCTGTTAGCGCAAGCTCGGATGACGGGAATGTACCGGGTAACACGGTTGACGGGGATTTGAATACCCGCTGGTCAGCGAACGGCGATGGGCAATGGATTAAGTACGATCTGGGCAGCAGTAAAAAAGTCTCTTATATCAAAATTGCCTTTTATAACGGTAGTACGAGAACGTCCACATTCGATATTCAAACGTCTACGGATAATACGAATTTTTCTACGGTACAATCCAATGTTACAAGCACTTTAAGCGATGCGCTGCAGACGTTTAACTTCACGGATGTCGATCCGGCTCGTTATGTAAGGATTGTGGGACATGGAAATTCCAGCAATACATGGAACAGCTACACCGAGGTGGAGATTTATGGCGACGTATCCAGCAGTGGAACGGCCGTAAATGTATCCACAGCTGCGCAATTAACAACAGCTATTAATAATGCGACTGCAGGCACGACGATTGTGCTTGCGAATGGCACATACAATGGTCCTTTCAGCATATCAAACAAGAACGGAACGGCGAGCAGTCAGATTCTTATCCGTTCGGCGAATCAAAGTCAGGCGATTATTTCGGGCAGCGGGGGTTTTACACTCAGCAACTCGTCATATGTAACAATCCAGGGCTTGAAGTTCACCAATCAAGGTACTGCGGTCGCTCTATCGAGCTCCGATCATAATCGGATTACTCGCAACCAATTAGCTTTAGCAACGAATACAGCTGCGACGAAATGGATTGTACTTAACGGAACGGGTAGCAACAACAACTGGATCGATCATAATGAATTCGGTCCGAGGCATGACCTGGGTCAAATGATTTCGATTGATGGCTCGGGTGGTCAGGTAGCACAGTATACGCTAATTGAATATAACTATTTCCATGATGCGGATGTCCAAACATCGAATGGGGGCGAAACGATCCGCGTCGGTTTATCCGGATTGTCGATGTCGGACGGATTTAATACGATTCAGAATAATTTGTTCGTCAATTGTGACAGTGATGCAGAGGTCGTTTCGGTTAAAAGCAAGAACAACACCGTTCGTTACAATACATTCCGCAACAATAGTGCGCAGGTGACGGCACGACATGGACATAGCGATAGCTTTTACGGCAACTTCTTCTTCGGAGACGGGGCTAAAGCATCGGTTGGCGGGTTTCGGATTTATGGCAATGACCATAAGATATACAATAATTATTTTGAAAATTTGACCAGCGCTGCGATCAATATTGACGGCGGAGATTTCGACGCTGGTTCCGCAGGCACTAATTATACGAGTGCGAACTTGACTGCGCATTGGAGAGTTTATCGCGCTCAGGTTACGAATAACACGGTAGTGAACAGTACAGGCAGCAGCTTGGCTGTAGGCTTAAGCTTTACCTATGCTCCAGTGGACAGTGTGATAGCGAATAACATTGCCAAAAGTTCAACAGGGACGCTGTACAATGAAGCGAAAACCTCAAACACCGTATTCGAAGGCAATATTGGATATGGAACGACGCTGAATAATGCTTCCAGAACCTCGGCTGAGATCAGGAACATCAATCCGCTATTTACAACCTCCAACGGCTTGCAAAAATTATCTTCGACCAGTCCAGCTCTCGATGCCGCAGTAGGCTCGTATGCATATGTGACGGAAGATATGGATGGGCAAGTGCGTGCGACGAAGGATGTCGGAGCTGATGAATATTCAACTGCGCCAATTGTTCGACAGCCGCTTACTTCAGCAAATGTCGGACCGAACGCGCCTTAGCAGGAAGATACGAGTTACCCGCAATACCTTTGCATTGACCAATTCGAACAGGGGCTTATAAGAAGACAGTAGCGAAGAAATTCAAATATGAACCGAGAAAGGCGATGAATTCGTGCACTCCATTCAGAAGAAGAAACCGTTTCATATCTTGCTGGCTGTTATTCTTGCTGTTGCACTCATGCTGCCCAGCCAGGCTTTCCTTCCTTTTGCACATGCAGCGAGTGAGCTAAACTATGCTTTAAATAAACCAGTACCGGGCAAAAGCTCGGATACGTCCGCCGGTCGGGCTACTGCTGCAGTCGATGGTAATCCCGGTACGTTCTGGCAGCCTCTCTCGAGCGACCGTGTGGACAATCTCAATGTTTGGATGACGGTGGATTTGACAGCTCAGCAAAAGATCAATAAGACAGTTTTGAATTTTGCTGGTACCGAATCCATTGTTAATGGGTATAAAATCCTGTACTCCAATGATAATAGCAATTGGACTGAAGCTTATGCCAAAAGCAGCTCGTCAGGGGCTATACAAGCTCAGGATACGGCCAATTTTAGCGAGGTGACGACAAGGTACGTTAGGGTATCTATCGACCTGACAGGTAATTCTCTATTTAAGCTTGGAGAGTTTGAAGTCATAGGGGAAGGTGAGCCTAACACGCAGTCAGATTTAAAACGCGCATATATTTCCGATACGGCGGGCAATGAATACCCTCTGGACTCGACAATAAAGCTGCATAAAAATGAGAGTGCTTCATTAAAGCTTCGAGGCGAGCTCGTAACAGGCAATGAAGCGGATTTATCCGACCCGGGATTCCTCGTGTCCTTGATCAGCTCGAAGCCGGCAGTAGCTTCGGTTAATTCATCTGGCGCGCTGGCTGCGCTGCAATCCGGCATTACCCAAATCACCGGAACGATCAGACAGGGCAGCATTACGATGACAACAAGTATATGGATTGATGTGAGCGATCCTGAGCTGTTGATAGCCGATCTTCAGATGACCCATCCGGTTATGACGGTCAAGGTCGGTCAACCCGCGTTTGTAAAGCCTGGAGATGTATATCCTGCCCTTATGGTTAATCCCTATGTTGAAGCAGTATTAAATGGCGTGCTTGTAGACAGCGTACAAAATGTCGTATATCGACTGCCTGAAACTTCTTTGAGACCAGGTACTATGCTGCAACTGCAAATACCAGGTACGGTATCGAATATCGGGGAGCATCAAATTCGGCTGACTCTCACACCCACAGGGAAATCGATGCTTTACGACACGTTTTACTTCTTCTCTGCGGATGTCGGTACCATACCAGCAGGTCAAAGCCGCCTTGCATTCATAGGGGCTGGTGGCAAGCTCGTTTATGCTTCGGACTATAAGGGAAATAAACTGATCGATTACTCCGACGCCGGGTATATGGGAGGCGGAGTAAAGCTGCCCGATTTACCGGTTAGATTGACGCTATCGCCTGCCATCAGTGGTGATGACACGGCACGAATTCAAGCGGCGATCGATGAAGTGTCTAATATGCCGCTTTCTGCGGACGGATTCCGTGGGGCCGTCCTTCTCTCTAAAGGGACATATCGAGTGGGAAGCAAGCTTTTTATCCGCAACGGGGGTGTCGTGCTGCGAGGTGAGGGTCAGGGCGAGGACGGAACCATATTATTCGCTACAGGAACGGAAAAGCGGAATATTCTCGAAATCGGCGGCGCTAGTGGTCCAGTGGTCAGTTCAGCTATAAAAACGACCATTAGCGATCTATATGTTCCGACCGGTGCCCGCAGCTTCCGTGTGGCCAATGCGAGTCAATTCCAGGTGGGGAACTCCGTCATGGTACGCAGAATAGGGAATGACCGATGGATTCACGAGCTTCTTATGGATCAAATTACGGACAGACCGGGAACAGACGGCAGTACGCAGCAATGGACCCCATTCGATTTCAGCTTCGACAGGGTCATTACTAAAATCGAAGGGAATGTCATTACTGTAGACGCTCCTCTAGCCAATGCATTCGAATTGCGTTGGGGAGGGGGAGAGCTTCTGGCTTACGATGATCCTGCCCGGATCCAGCAGGTCGGGGTCGAAAATATGCGTGTCGATGTCAACTTCGACGCTTCCATCATTAAAGCGGATAACGGTGTAAACTATTATGCTGACGATGCTCACCCAGAAACCTTCATCGCGTTCAAGAGCGTCAAAAATGCCTGGGTTCGCGACATCACCGCCCTTCATTTAGGATATGCCATGGTATACACAGGCAGAGATACGAAATGGACGACTACGCAGGACAGCACCGTGCTTGAGATGGCCAGCACACTTGACGGCGGGCGCAGATATCCTTTGTTATATGAAGGGCAGCTCGGCTTGACTCAGCGGGTCAACGTCGATTCGGCAAGACACGCATACATCGTAAGCAGCCGTGTTCCAGGGCCGAATGTTTTCCTTGACGGTGTAGCGACAACCCAATTCAACACAACCGAACCGCATCACCGTTGGTCCGTCGGCGGCTTGTTCGATAATATCGACGCCAACATTGCCATTCAGGATCGTGGATGGCTCGGCAGCGGGCACGGTTGGGCCGGGGCAAACTGGGTGGCCTGGAATACTAAAGGGGGCCTTGCTCTGCAGAATCCCCCGACCGCACAAAATTATGCAGTCGGTTTCACAGGAACAGTAAGTAAACCGTTTCTTCCAAACAAGGATGACATGAGGGCGCGCGAGGGCGGATATTGGGAAAGCCTCGGTACATCCGTTTATCCGCGAAGCCTGTACTTGCAGCAGCTGCAGGATCGGGTGGGAAGCGATGCTGTAATCAATATCGGAAAGCATTTTTACGGAGAGCCCAAGCTAAGCAGCTTGACCGTTAGTGAGGGACAGCTTAGCCCAGCGTTTACTGCTCAACAAACAGACTATGAGGCGAGTGTTACGTACAACGTGTATAAGCTTACGGTCACTCCTTCTGCAGTTGATACAGGCGCAAGCTTGCGGGTCAACGGAACTCCGGTTGCTAGCGGGCAAGCGAGCCAGGAGATTGGATTAGGCTATGGCGCCAATACTGTCGAGATTTCCGTCTACTCTCCAAGCAATCTTGCGTCCAGAACCTATAAAGTGAAGGTTAACAGAGCACAGCCGCAGCTGCAGTCCATTGCTTTCAAGTCTGGATTTATATTCGTAAAGACCGGTGAATCCCAAACGACCGAAGTTCAGGGGGCATATGAGGACGGAAGTACAAAAGCGTTGATATCGGGAGTGGTTTACCGGTAAAGCCAGGAGAAACTCACACAACGGTTGTACAGGCGGTGTATTCGGATCGTAGCAAGAAACAGATAACGGCGGGAGTCACTTACCGCTCATCCAACAGTGCTGTAGTCCAAGTAGACGCAAACGGTATTGTCAAGGCGATAAAGGCAGGTAAAGCGGACATTATCGTCGATTACGGCGGTGAGCAAGAGAGGGTTAAGGTAAACGTAACTACCTCGAGTGGTGGACATGGGTTCGATTAGGGTTATTTTATTTCTATCGGAACAATAAGATTCAATGCTACCGTTATTGCCTGCGATCCGGCTGCATTAAACTTGATTCGAAGATTTACGTTGAAGTATTGAGAGTAAGAGCCTTGGCTGCCCGGATGAATGGCATTCGTGTTCTCTGGCTGCCACCCCTTTTATACGTATCAAAGAAGCCGGCCCATTGGGCGGCTTCTGCTCGTTTACTTCGTAATTTGGATGAGGGCGATCTGGACTTTTGCTTCCGGCATACCGGAATAAATTTTTTGGTAAATGCCCCACTTCGGACGATTGATCGTTGCGTTGTCTCTCCAATTATCTTTAGTTCCGCTGTAGGATATGAGTGTTGTGCCGTCCAGCTTCTTTAGCGTCATGTTAATGGAGCCGCTATCGGTGTTTTGGACAGTGACCGTTGCTGCCACCCATTGACCGTCGATATTCGAGAAGGCGGTCTGAGCGAGCACTTGATGAAAGTTGCCTGTAGGCGGCATCGGTCAGGGACTCATGGCACGGAATTGCCAATTGTACGCAACTGTCTGACCAATAGTAGCCTTCACATTGTTGTATGCCTTCACCTCAATGCGCTGCCGATCTGTATTGCTTATTGCTGCCGTCCAGCACCGCAGCAGCCGATGCGGTTCCTGCCTTGAACATGAATACGTTCCCGACGGAGGATGAAGTGGATTCAAACAGATGACCCGAATCCGTAGGACCGTCAATCGGATCCGATCCGAGGTATTGTTGGAAAATTGCCAGTGCCGTCTTCCCGCTGTTTGGTCCGTTCTCCTTTCCAATAGGATGATGTAATTGTAATGGAATCTTTTCCATGTAAACATGAGTTTCCTTGTGCCGAGGGAACGAAAAGTTTTGAAGCTATATTGTCCACCCCTCAGTAGTTCATATCTAAGCCCTCATCTTGTTGACAAGGTTAGGGCTATTTGATGCATACCCAGATACTCTCGTACCTCTACGAGCTTGAAATTTCTGTGTACAATATAAGTTTAGTAAGCGAAAAAATAAAAAGATTGACTTTTTGTTGTGATAATGCAGGTACTTGACAGGCATATGATACGATAAAAAAGTTAAAAGTTCTCCTCTACATCGGCTTTCCTAGTTACATGTGACTGGAGCCTAAATGATGATGAGCACAAATTAAGTCGTTTTGGTTACTGGAGAGTCTCGGGGAATTGGAGAAGCTATTGTAAGACGTCTTGATTACGAGGGCACATCCGTAGCATTTCCCTATGCAGCTCACAGCAAAAAGGAGTCAACAATGCTGGGGTATCAAGCATGAAGCTTTATGATCAGCTTTCAATCGAAGAGTTCGATTATATGATTGCTGTGAACGTTGGCTCCATATTTTCAGCCGTACAAGTAATTGCACCTCAACACTTCGTTCTGTCAGTTTTTATGCAATTCCAGTGAAAATTGAAAAAAGACTAAAATCATTAGGAGGAAATTTCTTGAAGAAAGATTATTTGTTAAATGAGTGGCATTGCGTATACCTTGCATCTGAATTAAAAGAAGAACCACAGCAAGTTTTTGCTTTAGGGGAAAGAGTGGTTATATATCGAACAAAAACTGAGGTTCATGCTTTTAAGGATCTATGCATCCATCGTGGCGCAGCTCTTTCGCTCGGTAAAGTTAAAAATGGATTGCTAGTCTGCCCATATCATGCTTGGGAATACAATACTGCAGGAGAATGCGAAAAAATACCGGCTTTACCCTGTGGAAAGGCGATTCCTAGTAAGGCGAAAGCTACAGTCTATCGGTGCATTGAACACATTGGGTTTATATGGGTTAATATAGGTGAAGACCCAGCCCCATTAGTTGCATTTCCTGAATATGATCAAGATGAATACCGGACAGTCGCTATAGGACCTTATGATGTCAAAGCTAATGCACCACGTATTGTTGAGAACTTTTTAGATATTGCTCATTTAATGTTCGTACATGAAGGGATGCTTGGTGATGCAGATCATGCAGAAATCCCTGTGTTTGATATTAATTTTACGGATGGTCGTTATATAACAAGCGAAATACTGCTCTACCAACCTAATCCGGATGGCCGATCCAGTGAAGGGTACTCAAATTATGTGTACGAAATTTTATCACCGATGACTGCTCGATTTAAAAAGAAAGCTCAGGATTCAAATAATGAATTTTCGTTTTTCATTACTGTTGTTCAAGAAAAAGAAGAACAAACAAAAGTTTTTATGCTACATTCAAGAAATTTCGAGCTAGATCAACCTGATGAACCGTATACAAGATTTACAGATATATTGCTAAAGCAAGATATTGAAATTATTGAGAGTCAAAAACCTGAATTATTACCTCTTGATTTGCAAGAAGAAATGCATCTGAAATCAGACGCTATCAGCATCGCTTATCGTAGGTGGCTTAAAAAGCTAGGTGTAGAAACTGGAATTATTTAACGAAATGATTGATATAGGAATTTAGTACTAATTGGTTTTCATTTAAGAATGAAGTTTTTTACAGAAGCAGGAGAGTGATTTGTTTGCAAGCAAGTATAGAAGCGGAGCAACAAGCTGTTAAAAGTGTTAGAGTGTTTCCAATTATGGCATCATTGATGCTTGCTGGTTTTGTTGGTACGTTCAATGAAACAGCGTTAAATATTGCACTCAGTAATTTTATTCAAGTATTTTCTATTAGTACATCTATCGCTCAATGGTTGACAACTGGTTATTTGCTCACACTGGGTATTCTAATTCCGTTGTCCGGATTATTGATGCAATGGTTTACAACAAGACAGCTTTTCTTGACAGCGGCCATTGTCTCTCTCGCAGGTGCGGGTATCGGGGGGATGGCGGGAAGCTTCGAGGTTCTACTGACAGGCCGTATCTTACAAGCTACTGGGACTGGGCTTCTTCTGCCACTCATGTTTAATATGGTATTTATTATATTTCCCGCCCACAAACGCGGTATGGCGATGGGGCTTGTTACTATGATATTTACTGCTGCCCCGGCTGTGGGCCCCACCGTTTCGGGATTGTTAATTGCAAATTTAAGCTGGCACTGGATATTTTGGCTCTCCTTCGTATTAATGCTCATCGCATTGCTTGTTGGAAGTTTATATATGCAAAATGTATCTACGATTACAAAGCCACGTATTGACTTGTTCTCCTTAGCCGTGTCAACAGTTGGTTTTGGCGGCATTGTGTTCGGATTTAGTCACGCTGGTGAAGGAGATGCCGGATGGAATAACGCGATGGTCGTTTGGCCGCTAATTGTTGGAGGGGTTGCGCTTATCTTATTTGTTTTTCGTCAATTGACGATGGAAAGACCATTAATGAATGTGAAAGCTTTTAAACATCCGATGTTTCTTGTAGGTACCCTATTAATTTTTGTATGTATGTCGATTAACATCTCTTCCATGTTGTTATTGCCGATGTTTTTAATCCGAGTGTTAGAAATGAGTACGTTATCGGCAGCGATTATCCTTCTTCCTGGTGGAATTGTAATGGGGCTATCATCCCCTTTGATCGGCCGCCTGTTTGATAAATTCGGCCCAAGGTTTCTAGTTATTCCGGGTCTTGTCCTGGCGGCGGTTGCACTTTGGTTCTTCACGGATATTACCGCTATATCAACAACTGCTTTCATTGTAACGTTGCATGTTTGTTTAATGATTGGCATTGCATTGGTATGGATGCCTGCGCAAACCAATGGGATGAATCAACTACCGCGCGAGATGCATCGGGACGGGACGGCAATTATGAACTCGCTGATTCAAGTTGCAGGTGCGATTGGTATGGCCGTATCGGTGAGTATAATGACTGCTGGTGGAAATAAGTACATGAAAGCAGCATCGATGGCAACCGAATCACCGATTACGCGAGAAGCGCTTGCTGCCGGTATTCAGGATGCACTTTTGTTTGTGTTGTCAGTTGCAGTAGCAGGCGCAATCGTTGGACTAATGATTAAACGTGTAAAAGTCTCCCGTTAAGCGGAGTTCCTTACCAAATAATCGGAAGCTTTTCGTTAAAACAGAAGGGGCCAGACTATGGTGTGTACTTTAAGCTCTCCAAATTTTACTAAGTACTGGTCAGCATAGATAGCTTCCATTGATGGGTAAATTTTGAAAATCACGTTAATGAGGTTAATTGACAACAAATATGATAATGATTATCATTATCTGATGTAAATGCTTCTGGTGTGGGGAGCCGTCCCCCGCAAACGAGCTAGTCAGCATTTCCTCTTTAACACAATCTATCATCATATGTGGAGGTAACACCATGAATAAGAAACGAATTTACCCATTGTTAGGACTGCTGTTAGGTGCTGCAATAGTAGGAATCGGATGCTCTAGCACAACTAATAATAGCGGAGAAGGCAGCAATTCACCGTCAGCCTCTTCAGGATCGTCTGCAACAGCGAAGCCCGCTGCTGAACGTGTGATGAAGGATGCGCTAGGTCACGAAGTGAGCATACCGGCAAAACCCGAGAGAATTATTGCCTCCTATCTTGAGGATCATCTAGTTGCTCTTGGAGTCAAACCGGCTGCCCAATGGTCGATCAACAATGGAAAGTCGGTGCAGAACTACCTTCAGAAGGAGCTGAAAGGGATTCCCACCATACCAAGTGATCTGCCATTCGAATCGGTCATGAGCTTCGCTCCGGACTTAATCCTCGTGGACAGTGCGGAGCAAGTAGCCGGGGACAAATATGCCCAATATGCTAAAATCGCACCGACATTCACCGTAGGGAGCGGCGTCAACAATGACTGGCGGCAGGAGTTAATGACTGTAGCCGAAGTATTGAATAAAAGCGAAGAAGCTAAGCAGGTTTTGGTAAGCTACGATTTAAAGGTGAAAGAAGCCAAGGAGAAATTAAAGCAGGAGATCGGGACCAAATCCGTAGCTGTTCTCTGGGTAACTAGCAAAAATGTATATGTGCCTAACGAGAAGCTGTCCTGCGGTGACGTTCTGTACCGGGACCTGGGTCTTACCGTACCGGAAGAGATTAAGGAAATATCCAAAACAGCTACAGCCAACTGGAATCCTATTGCCATGGAGAAGCTTGCTCAAATGAATATTGACTATATGTTTATTGTGAACAGCAAGGGAGTTGCGAATGAAGAGATCCTAAAGGACCCGGTTTGGGCCGGCATTCCAGCTGTCAAAAACGGGCAAGTATTCCAATATGACGATACTGCAAGCTGGCTGTATACAGGTATCATTGCAAATGGACAGATGGTAGACAATGTTCTGGAGCGAATCTTGAAGAAAATATAACTGGCAATCACAGCTTTGTCTGGTTTGCCGGCAGCAGCGGCAGCCCCAAAAACTCAGATCGCTCTCACCACAAACAGTCCAGGCTTTTGAGCAAATGGGTGATTAGCATCATACAAACGACCTGGACAGGTGGCGGATGGTTATATCATCCTAACGCTTCCTCAACATGATGGGCTAAAAGACAGGCAAGAACTTCGGAACTGAAGTCTTTGCCTGTTATTTTGCGTGCATTGCTGCACGACTCCGTTCGTAGTCTGATCCTTATTAGTCGTATATAGGTCGAATTTTCCTAATAATGGATGAGTAAAAAGGATTACTTCGCATGTATTTAGGATTGGTAAGGGTTTGAAGCTGAGGCAAGTCCACAGATGTTTACAAGCAAATAAGATTATTTTAAGTTGCCCGGCTGTGTACTAAGATGATAGAGGATACGAACTGGCCAGTGTCCGTACACAAGTTTGGAGGAATGCACATTGAGCAAGGGAACTGCTGCTTCCGTTCAGGTGAGGAAGGAGGCTTACCTGAAAGTAAAGAAGCTATACACTGCAATTAGCAAAGACAGATGGATGTATATGATGCTGGTACCGGGGCTGTTCTACTTCCTTATATTTAAGTACCTGCCTATCGGGGGATTAGCCATCGCTTTTCAGAATTACCAGCCTTTTCTAGGATTTGCGGAAAGCAAGTGGGTCGGCTTTCATCATTTTAACCGCTTTTTTAGTGAATCCGATTTCTGGCTGTTATTGAAAAATACGACGGTCATCGGAGTCAGCAATATTGTATTCTTTTTTCCGCTTCCGATTATATTTGCCCTGATGTTAAACGAGGTAAAGTGTGTTGTTTTCAAAAGGTTCGTCCAGACCGTGACCTATCTTCCCCATTTCATGTCATGGGTAGTGGTAGTCAGTATCAGCTATATTTTGTTTACTACAGAGGGTGGTGTCGTTAACGATGTCATTGCTTCAATTTGGGGACAGAAGCTGAATATATTGGCGAGCCCGGATTGGTTTCTTCCGCTCTACATAGGACAGGTTATCTGGAAGGAATGCGGCTGGGGAACGATCATTTTTTTGGCTGCGCTCACGAGTATCGACCCTGAGCAATATGAAGCAGCCCGTATTGATGGTGCGAAGCGGCTGCAGCAGCTCTGGTACATTACGCTGCCGATGCTGCGCAGTACGATTGTGATTCTGCTGATCTTGAGGCTGGGCTCGTTTTTTGAAACCGGGTTTGAGCACATCTATAACATGCAAAATGCGCTCAATCGGAACGTGTCCGAAGTATTCGACACTTATGTTTATATGGTCGGCATCACTCAGGGAAGCCTGAGCTACAGTACAGCCGTTGGGATGTTCACATCCATAGTCGGTCTGGTTCTGGTGTATATATCCAACCGGATATCCAAAAAACTCGGCGAAGAAGGTATATTTTAATATGATCCACGAGAAATCGATAGGAAGCCGGATGTTTGATATCATTAATTACTTGCTGTTATTCGGATGTGCCGTAGCTACGATTGTACCCTTTATCCATATCGTTGCCGGCTCCTTGACGACTGCCGAGGGATTGCTGCAGAATAGCTTTGTACTGATCCCTACGGATTTTACGCTGGATGCGTACCGTTATATTTTTACATCCGACAGTATTGCCAATAGTCTGCTCATTACGATTTACATTACCGTGCTGGGAACGTTATTTAATTTGCTGTTTACGGTTCTGACTGCCTATCCGCTGGCACGAAATCCGATTATAGGCAAGCAGCTGATTCTTTTTCTGATCGTGCTTACGATTGTTTTTAGACCGGGCATGATTCCCAATTTCATCGTAGTGAAATCGGTAGGGCTGCTGGATAGCATCTGGTCGCTTATTATACCGAGCCTGATCAGCCCATTTTACTTGATCATTACCAAAAATTTCTTCCAGCAGCTCCCCAAGGAGCTGGAAGAGTCGGCCAAGATTGACGGCTATAATGATCTGCAAATTTTATTTCGCATCTTTTTACCGTTATCCAAGCCTATGCTGGCAACTTTCTCACTGTTTTATGCGGTAGCGAATTGGAATACTTTTATGCCAGCTTTGCTGTATATTAATGATGCCACGAAGTGGCCCATCCAGATTATTCTGCGCCAGATTGTGCTGTTGGCTGCCGGTGGGGCGGGTGCTGCGGATGCTGCTGGAGAGTTTGCTGTGCCACCGTCGGTCAAGATGGCTGTTATTGTGATTGCGACGCTGCCAATTATGCTGGTATACATGATGCTGCAAAAATATTTTGTCAGTGGTTTAATGGTTGGCTCTGTGAAAGGCTAATACAAATTCGAGAGGGGTTTTAAGCATGAACAAGGCAACAAAAAGAAAGAGGCTTACCCGACATCTGGCCATCGTTAGTACACTGAGTCTATCCGTAGGTATCTTGGCGGCTTGCAGCAGCACGGGAGCTCCGACGAAACAAGCTGACAGTGCGCCAGATCCGGTAGTCGAGAAAAAGAAGGAGCCGCTGAAAATTACGATGCTGAACGTATTTTATGAGGCGGAGGCCCCGAAGAAGGATAATCCGATTCTGCAAAAGGTACAGGAGTACACGAATACTGAGCTTAATATTACATGGGTGCCGAGCTCAGCTTACAATGATAAAGTCGCCACAATGATGGTAGCCAATGACCTGCCGAAGGTGCTCATGGTAACCAATGATAAGGATCCGCTGCTGCGCAACAGCATTCGTTCGGGAATGTTCTGGGAGCTTGGTCCTTACCTGAAGGCTTACCCTAACCTGAGCAGTAAATTATTGCCTGCACAGCTCAGCAATTCTTCAGTCGATGGCAAAACCTTCGGGCTGTATCGCACCAGGGATTTGGCGAGAAGAGCGCTTATTTTCCGTCAGGACTGGCTGGAAAATCTGGGTCTGAAGCAGCCGCAAACGCTGGATGAAATCTATGAGGTGCTGAAGGCATTCACCTTTAATGACCCCGATAAGAACGGCAAGGATGATACGATCGGTCTGGTGGATTACAAGGGCCTCGACAAAGCTACAAGTGTTGCAGGCTGGTTTGGTGCTCCCAATACGTGGAGTAAAGAGGGCGACCCGGATTTTACCACTGCTGCCTACATGAATATGCTGAATTTCTATAAAAGGCTGTACACGGAGAAAATCTTGAATCAGGATTTTGGAATTATGGAGGAAAGCCAGAAGCACGATACCTTCATGAAAGGCAAAGCCGGCGCGAAGCTTCATATATTGGGAGACCTTCAGGATATCGGCAAATTTGACCCGATGTTCAAGTTGTTTCCAACTGCCAAAATCGATGCGATTTCCCTGCTTAGTGGTACTGATGGCAATCGAAGCATCGCCGAGAATGGTTATACCGGTATTTTTCTGATTCCCAAAACAACGGTGAAAACCGAGGATGAGTTGAAGCAGATCCTCACGTATTTTGATAAATTGCTGGATAAAGAGATGCAGAATCTGCTCGTTCATGGGGTAGAGGGTGTGGAATATAAAACTGTGGAGGGCAAGGCCCAGAGGCTGAAGCCGGAGGACCCGACGAACCGCCGTGTCGGCTGGGAGCTGGGCTTGTACCGCGGAGATACGATTCCGAAGGCTGAGATGAGGGCCGAGGAGGTTAAAGCGAATAAAATGCTGCTGGATAACGAAAAGGTAGCGATCGTCAATCCATTTGCCCCACTGGATTCTGCCACTTTCCTGGAAAAGGGAGCCAAGCTTGCGAAGATGATCGATGATGCCAAAATCAAATACATCATGGGTGTTATTGATGAAGCGGGCTGGAAGGCAGTCATCGAGCAATGGCGCAAGGATGGCGGCGACAAAATGATTGCGGAATACAAGGCAGAATATGCCAAGCTGAAAAAGTAGGGAGAGAAGACGATGTTGGTGAGGGAACCTGAACATTTTGTACAAGAGCAAGGACGTGAAGTCGCAATTGTGGGTGATTATGATGTAGTCGTATGCGGCGGAGGGCCGGCAGGAATCGCTGCCGCTCTGTCTGCAGCCGGGCAAGGCATGCGGGTCATGCTGCTCGATGCTGGAGGCTGCCTCGGTGGCATCTGGACGTCCGGCTGCTTATCGGTCATTCTTGATGTTGAAGGCAAGGGGGGGATTCTTGCCATGATCAAATCGCGGTTGGCCGCGTTAACCGCAGTGCTGCCCAGAGGGAACAATGCCAATTTTGTTTATGATGTCGAAGCCTTGAAGGCTCTGCTGGAGGAGCTGTGCACGGAGGCGGGCATTGAGATTTTGCTTCATACGCGGGTAGCAGCCGTTCTTAAGGAAGGCAGCCGCATTCATGCCGTCATTACCGAAAGCAGCCAAGGGAGAATGGGCATCTCGGGCAAAGCATTCATCGATTGCACAGGTAATGGGGATTTGGCTGCACAGGCAGGCTGTGCCTTTAAGGTCGGGCATCCAGACACAGGCTTGATCCAGCCTGCAAGCATGCTTGCGCTCGTATCGGGTGTCCCTGACGCCTTCAGGCAAATGCAAACCTATGAGAAGAAAAGAGAGTTCAATGATTTCCTGAGTACAATCGGAATTGTGCCAAGCAATAAAGCTCCGACGATTATCGAGCTCCCATGGTCCGGGCTTTGCATCCTGTCGGTCAATCACCAGTTTCATGTGCATAGCGACAATATTTTCGATATTACTCAGGCTACGATTTCCGCCAGGAAGGAAATTAATGCGATTGTGCGGACTCTCAGGGAAAAGGCTGGCTGGTACGAGCTGCGACTTGTTACGACGCCAGACCAAATTGGTTTGAGGGAGGGACGGCGTATTGAGGGCGCTTATAATCTGAATCTGGCGGACATTATGTCCGGACAAACCTTCGAGGACGGAGTTTGCCTCGTTAAGTTCAAGGTAGACATCCATGCAATGGAGCCTGGTCAATCCCACGGTTATGGGAACGGGGGAATTGTAACCCAGCCCTATCAGATTCCATACCGCAGCCTGGTCGCGGATGGCGTGGACAATCTCGGCCTCGCCGGGCGTTGCATAAGTGGGGACTTCTACGCCCATGCCTCATATCGGGTTACGTCCAACGCGGTAGCTACCGGAGAGGCGATCGGCTTCGCCGCTTCAAAGGCTATTGCAAGCGGCAGTTCGTTCAGGGCTGTCTCGGGAGCTGAGATTTCGCTGGAAATGAGCAGGCGGGGCTACCAGCTATAAGGGATGTCCTTGGAGGCAGCAGTACATGGTATAATACACGTATAAAAGGCAGGGGAGCAGGGGCTCCAACTGGAACGCTGGGGGTCATAACTTGAGTCGTAAACGCACAAAAATTCTGGGGAAGCTGCGCTTATTTATTTTTATACTTGTAACCTTACCTGTGCTTGTCGTTAGCATTGCCTCCTATTACAGATCCTCTGATGAGATCGAAAAGAGAGTGGTCGAAGCGAATGTTAACGTGATGCAGCAAAAACAGATACGGATGGAGCAAACCTTAAGGCTGATTGATAATATGGTTGTTCCCTTTATCAAATCCTCGACTTACGGTACGGCTATGGAGCAGGAGCTGGCGTCATTCGATTTTCAGGTGTACGACCAATTGTTCGAGGGGATCCACAATTTGCAGCGATACCAGCTGCCGGTCGCGAATGTATATGTGATCAATCTGGACAAAAAGTGGGCTGTTGATAACCGTGGATCCTTCCGTCTGGACGATATTAGCAGCGATGAGCAAATTGCGCAATATATCAAAACCCCACGTTCCTATTACTGGACCTATGAGGAGAAAAATCGCAAAATTCCGCCGCGTGAGAACGGCTATGAGGCGATTGACGGCATTAGCCTGGTTGCCAAGGTGCCGATCAATTCACCGAATCCCAAAGGGCTGCTCGTCGTGCAGGTCCCCCGTGATGCCCTCATCGAGTTGATAGTATCAAGTGTAGGGGCAGGCAAGTCCGCCATCCTCGATGACAAGCGCAGGCCTCTACCTACAGAGGGGCTTGTCATTCTGGATGATCAATACCGGACGATCTACAGCGCAGACAGCTCGATGATCGGCAAGGATGTATCCTTCCTTGGCTACGTAAGCGCGATCAGCCAATCTCCTGATCCCAGCGGCTACTTTGAGACGAGGATTGATGGAGACGCGATGGGTATCAGCTATGGAAGGTCTAGCTACAACGGCTGGTATTACATTACCATGGTACCTATCGATGACATACGTAAGGATTCACGGTCCATTGGGTTGTATACAATTGTGGTCAGCGTCATTATTTTGTTGGTGGCATGGGTCACGGCGCTTAAGCTGACCGGGAGAATTTACAATCCGATCCAAAAGCTTTTTGATGCGATAAGAAGCAGGGACGGAGCCGAGCTGAACGCAGAGGATCGGGATGAATTACAGGGCATTTATGAGCGGTTTGATACGATGTCCAGAAATAATCTGCAAATGTCCAACGAGCTAAAGGATCAATTGCGATATATCCGTGAATATTATGTGCTGCGCCTGCTGAAGGGACAGCTGTCCAAGAAGAAAATCGAAGATCATCTTGGGCTCTTTCCCCACAGCCAGTCGTGGAAATGGATGAGTGTGCTCAATATTGATGTAGATAGCTTTGCCGAGAACGTATACAAGAAAACAGACACCGATTTGATTACTTTTGCCATCTATAATGTCGTGAATGAGATCGTTCCCTCTGATAATCAATTGTGCATTGTCATTCTGGATGAAGCGGTGCTGGTAGTTATAGGCGGCGGCCAGGATTCGCAGTCTTTGTTCAAAGCCTTCAAGTTATCGATTGGCAGCCAAATCCAGGATGCATTAAAGGATGTTCTGAAAATTAGCGTCAATATCGGGATTAGTGATACCTACCAAGGGCTGACTCATGCACAAAAGGCTTTTCAGGAAAGCATGGAGGCCTTGAAATACCGGATTCGTTATGAGGACGAGGCGGTCATTTGCATAGAGGAGGTTGGCTCAGAGAATTCATCCAGCATGGCGCTGCCGATCCAATTGGAGAATGAACTGATTTATGCTGTGAAATTCGAGGGTACGGGAACGGTAAAAGAATGCTTGCACCAGCTTGTAGCAGAAATCCGCAGTGCCGAGTTAACCTACAATGAATATCAATTTTGCGTATGCAAGCTGGTTGTCAACCTGATGAATTTGGTACCGGAGCCCGGTGTTTATTTTGCGGAAATTTTCAAAGGAAACTCCCCTCTTTTGGAGCAAATGATTCAGCTAAAGGCAAGCGACGAGCTGGAAAGATGGCTAATGGAGCAGATCATACAGCCGTTAACCGCGTATTTTGACGCAGGCAGAGGGACACCAAAGAAAAGAGTATCCATGAAGCTTATCCATATGATCGAAACCGAATACGACAGCGACCTGACCTTGGAGCTATGCGCCTCCAGACTGAGCTATTCACCCAATTATTTGCGCCGTTTGTTCCTGGAGGAAACCGGTATCAATTTCGGCGAGTATCTCGTTCGTTACAGGATGGATAAAGCCAAGCAGCTTTTGGTGGAAACCGATATGCGGATCGCGGACATCGCGGATAAGCTGAGATACAGCAATTCGCAAAATTTCACTCGCCAGTTCCGCAAGCAGGAAGGGACTTCCCCTGGCGAGTACCGCGAAGCCAACAAATGAGAGCAGGCAGGGCAGGGAAAAGAGCTCATATAAGAGTAAGATGAGGAGGAAGTAACGCAATGAATATAAAGCTTAAACAATTGTGGAGTGGATTACTCATAGCGTCAATGCTGTTTGGTATGTTCAATATCGCAATCAACGTCAGGGTATATGCTGATGGCGGTGGTGGAGGGGAGATTTATAGCGAAAATTTCAATACTTTTGCAACAGGTGCCTATCCAGGAACGATGGATGTACTGGCACCCAAAACCGGGTATACGGCTACCGTGGAGGAGTTGCCTGATGCGGGGGATAAGAGCCTGAAAATTGCCAGAAGCTTTGCGAATACAAGCGATTCCTTCTATGTGAACAAAACGTTCCCTAATCAAACGGGAAAGAAAGTAATCGAACTAAAAGTAAGCGCTTCCAGAACGGATATGATCCAATACATTCCTGTTTTGAGAGGACCATCCGGGGCAATCGCCCAGCTTGCTTTTTATAGCGACGGGAAAATCCGCGTCTATGCAGGGGGCTCATGGACCTCGTCGGCAGCTAATCTACAGAGCTATGCTGCAAATACCTGGTATGAAATCAAGCTTGTTATGGATACGGATACACAGAAGCTGGATATATACATCAATCAGGTTCTCAAAGCACAGCAGTTGAGCTTCCAGACGTCGCAGACGTCGCTTACACAAATCCAGCTGGGTATGTATAAAGGCAGTACGCTGGGCGCTTTATACATCGACAATATTCATCTTTACGATAAGCCGGCAGTGACCGGAGTTCCAGTTGGCGACCTGTTCAGCGAAAATTTCGACTCGTATACGGATGGTACCTATCCGCCGACATTGGATACAGCAGCACCAGTGACGGGATACGCAGCGGTTGTGAAAGAAATTCCGGATGCAGCGGATAAAAGCCTGAGGCTCGCAAGAACTGCTGCCAATCCAGAAGTATCCTTTTATGTAAAAAAAACATTGCCCAGTAATCTGTCAAGGGCGGCTATAACCTTCAAGGCGATGGCCTCGCAAACCGATGTGATCGGGTACATTCCCGTGCTGCGGGGACCTGACAATGCTATTATACAACTAGCCTTCTATAGCGATGGAAACATCAGGGTCTATCAGAACGGCTCATGGACAGCGACAGGGAATAGCTTGCTCGCCTATACGCCTGATACGTGGTACGACATTAAAGTGATCGTCGATGCAGTTGAGCAGAAGCTTGATATCCATATCAATGGCAGGCAGGTAAAGCAGCAGATGAGCTTTCAAACTGCCCAGTCTTCCATCTCGCAGCTTCAATTTGGCATCTACAAGGGCAGCAGTCTCGCCAGATTCGCAATTAATGATTTAAATATATATGCTTACAAACCTATGGTCAGCGCAGCGATTGAGCAGCAAGCACTGCATGTAGCGGTAGGAAGCAGTGAAACGATGCATGTAAGCCTGAATCCTGCAGAGGCGTTGTTTAACCGGATTCAATGGAGCAGCAACGATACTCAGACAATTCGTGTAGATCAGAACGGAATGGTGCAGGCGTTACAGGCGGGAACCGCTGTTGTAACGGCAACGGTAACGGACTCGGTCTACGCTTCCGTGTATAGCGCACAAGCTACCATAAGTGCCTACATTCAGCCAGCGACCAGTATTCAACTGGATACGTCTGCTTTCGTACTACCTGCAGGCTCGGACAGGAAGCTAAGCGCGGAAGTATTTCCCCAAAATGCGACCAATAAGCAGGTTGTATGGGTATCCGATAATACAGCGGTTGCAGTTGTGGACCAGAGTGGTAAGGTGACTGCTCTTTCTGCAGGTACGACGACAATCCGGGCTACGACGGTTAGCGGAAATATTAGCGCAGCCAGCACTATTGAGGTGATCGACCGACAGGTTCAGGCAAGCTACTACATCTCCCCGGATGGGAGTGACAGCAATCCGGGTACCGAGCTTTTACCCTTCAAGACCTTGGAGAAAGCCCGCGATACGGTCAGGTCTCTCAATAGCAGGATGACGGGTGATATTAACCTGTATCTGCGGGCAGGAACACATGAGCGGCTAACTACATTCCTGCTGGATGAGAGGGATTCCGGCAGCCAGGGCTATCGTATTGTGTACAAGGCTTATCCCGATGAACATCCCGTTCTTAGCGGAGGTAAGGTGATCACGGGCTGGGAGCTCTCCGACGTCGTGAACAATGTGTACCGTGCTCCGTCCTTAGGCATTACGACCCGGCAGTTGTATGTGGATGGTGTGAGAGCCGTGAGGGCAAGAAGCGAATCGGGTCTGGCCAATGCGGTCAAGACAGAAAGTGGTTTTACGACCACCGATACGTTTCTTGGGGGCTGGGAGCGCATCAGCGATTTGGAAATGGTGTTCCAGCGGGAATGGACTCAGCCGAGGGTAGGGGTTGACACCATCCAACTGACAGGTGGATTGGCTCAAATCCAGATGAAGGAGCCAGGCTGGTATGCAGCTACCCATAAAGGCGGCACTTCGATCAGCAAAGGGCCAATCTATTATGAGAATGCGTACGAGCTGCTGGATCGTGAAGGGGAATGGTATTTAGACCAAGCTGCCGGCTACTTCTATTACAAGCCGAGACCAATGGAGAATATGTCCTCTGCCCAGATTGTGGCACCTGTTCTGGAAGAGCTGGTCAAGATAGAGGGGAGTTCGCTTTCGGCACCGGTTCATGACCTTCATTGGGAGGGTGTTGGTTTTGCTTATACGACTTGGATGTGGCCCAGCAGTGCAAACGGACTATCCGATGCACAGAACAATCATCTGAGATATCCGGGCTCGGATGATATTCTGCCTACAGCGGCGGTAACTGTACAGCGGGCCCATCATATCGTATTTGAGCGGAATGAATTTGCGAAGCTGGGTATTACGGGCCTGAAGCTGATCGGTGGTGTCCAGGACAGCTTGGTTAGGGGAAATGCATTCTATGATATATCCGGTAGTGCGGTTAATGTGGGCGAGCCGACCAATAACAATGCGGCGATCTACAATCCCCAGGATGCAAGGCTGCTGATGCGCAATGTGGATGTGACCAACAATTACATCCATGATATCGGAGTCGACTATGCTTCGGCTGCAGCTATATCTGCCGGATTTCCAGTGGACATGGAGATTAGCCATAACCAGATTTTCAACATCCCCTACAGCGCTATTCACGTTGGCTACGGGTGGTACAATTACAATACTTCAGTCCTGAAAGAGGTCAGGATTCAAAACAATTATATCCATGACTTGATGGGAGCGGGGATTTTTGATGGGGGTGGTATATATACGCTTGGACATACCACAGGAACCATGGAGGAGCCGAATATCGTCTCAGGCAACTATATTCAGAACCAGATGGATAAGTATGCCGTTCTCTACGCGGATAACGCGTCCGATTATTGGAGCTTTGCGAATAATGTGATTGATCTCAAGGAGACGCCTGTCTGGCAGGGTGTATATGCAAGCTGGGCAATGGGCAAGGAGGTCAACCTGCGGTTTGATAATAATTATACAACGACGGGAAAATATGCAGACCCTTTGGGTGTTCAATTTCCGGTCACCCATACACACGTAGTTCCGGATGCCAACTGGCCGTTAGCGGCAACAGCCATTATCGATGCTTCAGGTTTGCAAGAAGCGTACAGGAATTTGGCTGATGGCAGCCTGGAGCGGGTATCCCTTCCTAATGTAGTGGAATTGGGCAGCAATGAGACCTACAGCTTGAATGTGCTGGCGACAAGAAGCAAAGGGCTGCCAGCGGATCTTAGCAGTGCCGTGATTTACTACCAAAGCAGCAATGAGAATATAGCCGCTGTTAGCCAGCAGGGTGTCATTACAGCGGGCCAAACCGGCAAAGCGCTCATAACGACCCATATTCGAATGGGGGATGTCATACGCAGCCTGAAAACCGAGGTCTATGTCAATGATGTCCTCAATATGATCAAATTCAAAAATGTAACAGGCAACGGGAGGAACATCATTCTGGGCGAGCCTTTGGAATTGGGAACCTACGGAACGACATGGCTTGGGCATGATGTAGAGCTGGAGGCAGTAGTCTACGTCAGCAATGATCCTGCTATTGCCGCAGTGGATCCGAATGGCATAATTACAGGTTTAACAGAGGGTACGGTTGCGTTGTCAGTATATGGGCATTACAACGGAGCAACCGTACAGCGAACATTGACGCTTGAGGTGATTCCATACAGCAGTGTAGAAGGGCTGGCACTCACGGCTTATCCAATCAATAGTGAGTTGCTGGATACAGACCATTGGAAGGTGTACGGTTCGGCCAGCACGCTGGATTTTGGCGATAACAGCGTAACGGTGGGTACTCCTAATGGACAGGCAACCTACGAAGGTACTGCCTTCGGGAATGAGCTGCTGAGCTTTAATATGAACATCATGGCCAATGGTGGCTGGGAGGTCATTCAGTTCAGAAATCAGCAAAAGGAAAGCTCCTTGCAGGATACATATGCTCTGGTCATCAAACCGGACCTTATTGAGCTTCAGCGGTTTAATAACGGGCAGCGGACTGTTATTTTTGGAAACGTCAACGGATTTACCAGCATAGGAGGAGATGCCTATTCCAACGATGTGCTTCCATTCAATCAAATCAACTATGTACAGGTAGGGGCACTGACAGAGGAGAATGGGGTTCGAATCGTACTCAACATTAATGGCGAGAACATCTTTTATTTTCTCGATAAGGAAACGGATCGTATTACCGAGCCCGGATACCTTTCGATTTACGCCAAATATGGTCAAATAGTATTAATAGCCGAATTCGTAGGATGAGGTTCTCACGATTCGTTATTTATTGACGCAAGAGTTGACCGATATGAGATGAAGAAAGGATATTCCACTACGCTTTGTGTACGAGCTGGGGGGCTTTCAAGTCGAACACGCTCAAAACAGTGTTAGTTGGAATGTCCTTATGATAAACAGATTTAAAAATAAGGTTTACGTGTCCATTAAAACCACACATACCATTAAAGTCAATGGATGCGTTATTTTCACCTCGCAGTAATAGAGATCAAGTTTCAGAGGAGAAAATTATAGACCCAATATCCTAAAAATGTAAAGATCCCTATTGAACAATTACACCATCCCAAAATTCGCGCTATCTTTTCCTCTTTAAAGAGCTGTTGTTTTTTGTATGATCCTGCTTCAAAAAGTAACAATATCAAGCCAGTCAAAATGAACAGGAGTTCAATATAACCGATATAACCAATCGTGAGATAATACACAAGATTCAATCCCCTTCTTTAAGTAGCTTTCATACCAACCCGCCGAATTCGAATTTCCATTTTAACGTCTACAGTCAGGTTTTTGAATTCCTCCTGCCACTTTTCCTCGGTTTTGATTTCACGATTCCAATATTCAGGTTCCTTAGCCCTGACGTATTCGCCGAAGCCAAAAATATCGGATCCAGCTCTCTGCATTTTTTCAATCAATTCTATGATTCCTTTTTCCGAGCCTTTGCTGATGTCATCTTGAATTTGTAAAATGGTCTTGTGTTCCTTTATTTTGAATAATTCATTGGATTTTTCTTCAATGTCTCCTTCTACCCGCAAATTCAAGTTGATATGGGGACGGCCATTTTTGATGCTGACCTTGGTTCTGGATTTTCGGCTGGTGGTTTTAAACATGATCGTATCAAAGGAATTGGGAAGATATTCATAGACATTGTATCCTCCTGTCTTGACTCCTGTTACTGCCATAAATAGGCCTATCTCCAGTGGCTTTGTTGCACCAATCATTTTATCCCCTCGGAAATAAGCAAGTCCAGAAATTTCCAAATTCTCCTCCTTTTTAATTTCAATATAAGGAAGAAAGGGCTCCTTGCCCCTGCTGGAATCGGCACTCCAGAATATGCCCAGAAAATCATTAGGCAGCTTCCCCATCCGTATTGCATTATCCATCATAGCCAATAAATACAGAGAGGGGACGCGCTCCAATTGAGGAGCTGCCTTCATAAGATCAGCTGCTGCACCTTTGGAAACAACCATCCAAGCTAATCTTCTGACTTCCGGACTACGCCTAAGGTAATCATTTAAATTTTGTACGCCGCTTCTGGCAATTTTTTCTGAAATTACAATGATTCGCAAATGTCCGAAAAACATCCGTTCCCCGAGCTGCTGCTGGAGTACCATCAATGCGTCGTCAATGGTGTACCCCTTGGCGCTGAGCACCCATACAGGTTTGTTCTTCCCTGTGCCGCTGCTCTCACCTGGTCCCAGAGGTATCCGTCCTGGGACTGCTATTTGTACAGTCACTTGTATCATGCTTCTGGGCGGCTTTGGGAAAGCAGATTTAATATGTGTAACCTCACTTTCATCTTGTTTGTCCACAGCTTCATCAACGGAAATTCCAAGGACTACCGCACGTTCTTCGATTTCCATTCGATCCCAGCACCCAGTCAGTAGGGGGATGAATATTGAAAAGAGAATGAATAGTTTAATTTGGAACCAAGAGTTAGGAATCAATTCAATCACTCCTTTTATTCCAGATGATGGATATTAACAGCAGCAGACCCGGATAAACAATTGTAATACATAATCCAATTTGACCAACAATATTAATGATTTCGTATAGTTGTATAACATTTTGCGGTAGCATCGCTATCATAGTGATAAAGGGAAGAATGAAATAGCTAAATATCTTATGCGTATGTAATCGAAATATTTGAGTCATGGATTGAATGGTCAGATAAAAACCGGAGAAAAGTGTTGTGAATACAGCTGTAACCCAAACTGCCAGAAAGGCAGCATCCAATCGTTCCAAAATGTTAGCTGGCAATGAAGTGGTTTTTGCCAATTCCAGTGTAGGCCATAGCAGCTTATTGATTTCTTCCGCACCAAATACTGCTACTGAAGCTACAACAATGGAGAGATAGAGGCCTGTTGCTATTCCCATTCCCCATAGGCTTGCCTTCATCGCTTTTTGTGGTTGGCGCATAAACGGTATGATTAATGTCAAAATAAAGGACCCCTGAAATAGTGCAGAAAGCGTCAATATACCTTTCAGTATTCCACTCGGATGGTTCCCCCAAATAGGCTGTAAATTGATCAGATCCGCATTTTTTAGAGACAAAGCTACGATTAACAAACCAGGGGCCAAAATAAATGGCAAATAAAACAGATGTATATAAGAAAAGGTACGTATATCATTGCGCGAAGCAATAGTCGCGAGCAGAAGCATGACGATAACAGTCACTTCTATCGGTGTTTTTTTCAATACGGATGTAATGACAACTTCTCCGAATTCACGAGAACCGAGCGCTGTCAATAAGGAGAAAAAAATGATAATAAATATATTCCCAATAGCTGCCGGCCATTTCCCGATGATTTCCTCACTGTATTGAATGAACGTCTTACTAGGGAAGCGCATACCGAGTACGGCTATGAAGGTAAGTCCGATAAGACCAAGTAATGCACCAAGCAAGGTGATCAAGGGAGCACCTGTATCAGCAACTCTCACGCCATAGAGTGGGAGCCGCAATACCCCGACACCAACAATTGTACTAGTGATAATTGCTGCCACCTGGATATTCGTAACCTGCCGTGGATTGTTCATCTTACTTATCCTCCTCTTGATTTCCCATTTTCGACGGATCCAGAGCATTATCAGAATTCTGTAGAACAATTTGTTTCATATCCGGTCCTAATCGGTCAGTATCCAAAGGGAAAAGAGCGGGAGGTCTTTTCTTCATCCACCAAAACGGAGCTCTGATCACCAAATCCTTCAATCCTTGAATATTCCAAGGAATTGCTGGTGTCATATAGGGAACTCCGAATGATCTTAAGGACAACAGGTGGTTACAAATCAGAATTAATCCAACAACTAAACCATAAAGCCCAAAAATCCCTGCGAGAAAAATGAGTGGAAATCTAAGCATCCTTAATGCAAACGCGGCATTATACGCGGGGGTTGCAAAGGATCCGATCGTGGTAAGTGCAATCGCAACAACAGTGATTGGGCTCGCAAAGCCCGCCGCCACCGCTGCCTGACCGATAACGAGGACACCGACAATGGATAAGGCACCACCAACCTGCTGTGGCAAACGAATTGTCGCTTCCCGTAAAACCTCCATGGAAACCTCCATAATTAATATTTCCACAACAGCTGGAAAGGGAACCCCGGCTCTACCTCCAGCAACGGCAACGGCAAATTTGGTCGGAATTAATTCCGGATTAAAAGAAATGATGGCCACATATAGAGCCGAAAAAATCAAAGAAAAAACAAGAGCCACTACACGAGCCATTCGGACAAAGCTTCCCTGAAGATACCGCGTCGTATAATCTTCAATGGATTGATAGAAAGAACTGAAAACGACAGGGGCTATTAACGCGAAGGGAGAACCGTCTACGAGAATAGCCACCCTCCCTTCCAGCATATTGGCTACTGTTTTGTCTGGACGTTCTGTATTCATAATCTGTGGAAAGGGTGAGAAATGATTATCTTCGATAAACTGCTCCAGATAACCCGCGTCCAGGATTCCATCAATATCTATGGCAGATAGACGTTTATTCACTTCCTTAACTAACTCGGGATTAACAATCCCTTCCAAATAGCATACAGCAACCATTGACTTGGTCTTAGTCCCGATTTTCGTAATATTAACACGAAAATCGGCAGTCGGCAGTCGGTAGCGGAGCAGGCCCAGATTTGATATGAGGGGTTCGATGAAACCTTCTCGTGGGCCTTGTATGACTTGCTCAGTCTGAGGCTGCTCGACAGCCCGTTTATCTACAGTTCGCGATCCAATCAATAAGGCCACATCCATACCTTCAACTGCAACCACAGTCTTTCCTTCCAAAATCGCTTCAGCAATATGGCCCAAATATCTCTCAAACTTGCTTTGGCTATAGAAAAGTGCTTGATCCGATATGATATTTTTTAACACGGAGATTTCGATTTTTTCGTTCTGTAGATGCTCCGGTACATACATAAGGGGTTTCATAATTTCTTGATTGATCATGACTTGATCAGTCAACGCGGAAAAATAAAATATAACGGCTGGAAACTCCGAGAATACCTTGAAGCGACGAATGATAAGGTCATCATTTTGTCCCAATAGATTATTGATAAAAGAGACCACTTCCTCTATGGAACCATTCAGAGTGATGTCTTTGTATTGATTCAGTATTTGCTCGGGTTCAGACTTTTCTTGGTCATGCATGGGTTCCCTGCGCGTAGGAGTGGATCGTGTTTGCTTTGGCGTTTCCTTTGATTTCTTAAGTAACCATTTCAAAATAGACATTTTTTTTCACGCTCACTTTTGTCCCAAATATCAATGAATTCCGGGTTATTGTGAATAATTAATTTTCATCATTATTTATAATTTTCTATATCGTATATTTTTATCCAATTATACAAATTTAAAGTTTGCTTCATGCTATCACAGATTACTATTCGTTCTTTGGAATTCGTCTTATTTTGATGTCTTTATGTCCGGGGCCACCTCTGCCGCAGTATTTGTTTCAAGAGCCACTGAAGAACAGGTTCCATCACTTTGGAGCTCTGCAAAAAACACAACATCCATTGACTGTACTCCAAGCAGTTTGATTTGTTCTTCCAGCCACTCGAGATTCAATTGCAGATCCTTTAATGAAAACGATATGTGTTGCATTAAAGTGCACTTTAAGGTCTATAATAAAACCTGATAGATTACAGTAAAGTAATAGTTAGTAATAATAAGGAACAAAATAATAAAAAGATTTATGGAGGGTACAGTATAATGGAAATTCATATAAAAGAAGCAGCAGAAAAGATAGGATTGCCTACACATACACTCCGATATTATGAACAAGAGGGTCTTCTACCTTTTATAAAAAGAGATGAAAATGGAAATCGTATTTTTAACGAAGGGGATATATTATGGTTAGAGCTTATTGTATGTTTACGGAAAACTGACATACCTCTTTCAGAGTTACGTACGATAGTGGAATTAACAAAAGAAGGAGATAGCACAGCCTCGCTACGCAAACAGATATTTGAAAAACATAAAGAGAAAATGATGGAGAAACAAAGAGACTTGGATAACGCTTTTATAAAAATTGAATCGAAAATTGAATACTACGATGAACTAGAAAAGAAGTACCACAAAGAAAAAGCTTAATTTTCAAAAAAACCTTGCCTTAAAGTCAACATTAAGGATTAAGCTATTCTTGTAGCTAATTTTTACAAAAGAAAGGATTGTGTTATCTATTTATGTGCAATAATCATAAAAACATGACTACGACACGTGTTCTAAGTGTCCCAAGTGCAAAAGCATCATTTGAAAAGACCACTATTGAACGGAGAGAATTACGGCCACACGATATCTTAATAGATATTAAGTTTAGTGGCATTTGCCACTCTGATATTCACAGTGCCTTCGGTGAATGGGGGGGCGGAATCTTCCCAATGGTTCCTGGCCATGAAATTGCCGGAGTCGTAGAAGCAGTAGGTACAGAAGTGACCAAATATGTCGTTGGTGACCGCGTCGGCGTTGGCTGCTTTGTAGATTCCTGCGGTGAATGCGAATACTGCCTCAGTGGAGAGGAGCAATATTGTACGAAAGGTGTTGTCAACACATATAACGGCTTGGACTACGATGGTAATCCAACATACGGAGGATATAGCCAAAAAATCGTTGTAACGGAAGGGTTCGTTGTCCGTATCCCAGACGGTCTTGATTTGGATATGGCAAGCCCACTATTATGCGCAGGCATTACCACATTCTCTCCTTTAAAACACTGGAATACTGGTCCGGGTAAGAAGGTTGCCATTGTGGGAATGGGAGGTCTTGGCCACGTAGCGATCCAATTTGCTCATGCTATGGGTGCGGAAGTAACAGTATTGAGTCGCTCTAATAACAAGAGAGAGGAAGCATTGAAATTTGGCGCAGATCATTACTTTGCGACAAGTGATCCCGCTACATTTACCGAATTAGCAGGCCGTTTTGATCTGATCTTAAACACCGTGTCTGCCAATCTGGATGTGGATGCGTATTTATCCTTGCTTCGCATTGATGGGACACTTGTAAATGTTGGTGCACCAGCTGAACCAGATAAGTATCATGTATTTTCATTAATCATGGGTCGTCGCAGCATTGCAGGTTCACTCGTTGGTGGAATTCGTGAAACCCAGGAAATGCTCGATTTCGCAGCTGAGCACGGCATTGCCCCTATGATTGAGGTGATCAGTGCAGACCAAGTTGAAGAATCGTATGAGCGTGTACTCAAAAGTGATGTGCGGTATCGATTCGTTATTGACATCTCTACTTTGTAACTCGCAAAGATGCATTCTACCATCTTGAACCGTATCTGATTAAAAAGAGAAAGAAAAAGCCAACGTTTTGAACAAAGTTTGATCAAAACGTTGGCTTTTTGCTATTTGATTCACATTGCAGGTCATGAAAGATTCTATCCTGAAAATCGGTGATCTCAAAGATGTTTTTGATACTGATATTTTGTTACATGTCATTTTATCTAGGGATCCCGCTATTTTAGTTGATGGCTGTCCTCAGGGAATTGTGGTTAATACGGGAGATGGAAGGACAGGGGGGGCGAAGCCATCGCTTGGAAACTATGTAGTGACAGAGTTCGGCTCGAACCGTGGTTTTTGATGTAAATAATGATAGCGGGAAATCAAAAAAGAACCTGGGTAGTTTTATCAGGTTCTTTTATATTGCATATATGCAGACACGATGATATAATCAGATTACGACTTTTCTATTGTTAAATGAACATGATTGTTACATCCTACAATTTAATTGTAACATGCCGGTAAACTCTTGTCAAAGGTTTTTTCTCAATTTAATTGGTTAGGAGAGATATTGAATGAGTTCATTGGTTCTCGGTTTTCAGGAAATGGAAAAAACGCAGCATTTGCTTGTTGGCGGAAAAGGGTTAAATTTAGGGGTATTATCAAAAATTGAAGGAATACAAGTACCAGAAGGATTTTGTGTTACAACAGTGGGATATCAAAAAGTCATCGAACAAAACGAAACGTATCATGCTTTGCTCAATCGACTAACCATGTTAAAAGTAAAAGATCGAGATCAAATTGGTGAGATCAGCAGGAAGCTTAGACAAATCATTATGGAAGTAGTAATTCCTTCCGATGTTGTGGAGTCTGTTACTCAATATCTCTCCCAGTTTGGTGATGAGCATGCTTATGCCGTGCGTTCTAGTGCGACTGCTGAAGATTTGCCACATGCCTCTTTTGCTGGTCAACAAGACACTTATTTAAATATCATCGGCGTCGATGCCATCTTGCAGCATATCAGCAAATGTTGGGCTTCCCTATTTACGGATCGCGCGGTAATCTACCGTATGCAAAATGGATTTGACCACAGTCAGGTTTATTTATCCGTTATCGTTCAAAGGATGGTTTTCCCACAGGCTTCAGGGATTTTATTTACCGCTGATCCAATTACTTCCAACCGAAAATTGCTATCAATCGATGCCAGTTTTGGACTTGGAGAAGCACTGGTCTCTGGCTTGGTATCTGCCGATTGTTATAAAGTACAGGAAGAGGAAATCGTCGATAAGAGGATAGGAACCAAAAAATTGGCTATCTATGGACGAAAAGAAGGCGGAACAGAGACACAGCAGATCGATCCTGATCAGCAAAAGACTCAAACTCTTACTGAACAACAAATTTTACAACTGGCATGCATAGGAAGACAGATCGAAGCTTATTTTGGCCAGCCACAAGATATCGAATGGTGTTTGGTTGATGATACATTTTATATTGTCCAGAGTCGGCCAATCACTACTTTATACCCGATCCCTGAAGCGAATGATCAAGAAAATCATGTTTACGTATCTGTCGGACATCAACAAATGATGACCGATCCCATGAACCCACTGGGCTTGTCTTTTTTTCTGTTAACGACTCCTGCACCCATGCGTAAAGCAGGTGGAAGGTTGTTTGTTGATGTTACACAAATGCTGGCTACACCTGTCAGCAGAGAAACTTTATTGAATGCCATGGGACAACACGACCCGCTTATGAAAGACGCACTCATGACCATAATAGAGCGAGGAGATTTTATAAAATCGTCACCAGATGGAGACAAAGTACCGAGTCCCATTAAAAGCAATAAAGATATATCGTCTACGGATTTTCAAGCACAAATCGAAAACGATCCGACGATCGTTTCTAATTTGATTAAGAATAGTCAAACATCGATAGAAGCGTTAAAACAAAACATCCAAACGAAATCAGGATCAGAATTATTTGATTTTATTGTAGAAGATATCCAGGAATTAAAGAAGATTTTATTTGACCCGCAAAGTTCGCGTGTATTTATGACTGCTATGGATGCTTCATCATGGATCAATGAAAACATGAACAAATGGTTAGGTGAAAAGAACGTAGCAGATACGCTTTCTCAATCTGTCCCTAATAATATTACTTCAGAAATGGGTCTGGCACTATTGGATATCGCAGATGTGATTCGTCCTTATCCCGAAGTAATTGATTATTTACAACATGTAAAAGATGATAACTTTTTGGATGAACTGGTTAAGTTTGATGGTGGACAGGAGACTGGGGACGCTATCTATGCTTATCTCCATAGATACGGAATGCGATGTGCCGGAGAAATCGATATGACTAAAACTCGTTGGAGTGAAAAACCAATTACAATTGTCCCGATGATTCTTGGTAACATCAAAAACTTTGAGCCTAATGCTGGCAAACGGAAATTTGAGCAAGGGCGACAGGAAGCTTTAGAAAAAGAACAAGAATTATTAGATCGATTGAAGCAATTGCCGGATGGTGAACAAAAAGCCAAAGAAACAAAACGAGTGATCAGCCTGATCCGGAATTTCATCGGCTATCGTGAATATCCAAAATACGGCATGATTAATCGCTACTTCGTTTATAAGCAGGCTCTACTGAAAGAAGCCGAACAACTCGTACAAACAGGCGTTATTCATGAAAAAGAAGATGTATACTATCTCACTTTTGAGGAATTTCGCGATGTCGTACGCACCAATAAACTGGATTACCCGATCATCAGCAAACGAAAAGACGAGTACAAATTATATGAAAAACTGACTCCCCCACGTGTTATTACGTCTGATGGTGAAATCATTACGGGTAAGTACGAACGAGAAAATCTCCCAGCCGAAGCTATTGTAGGTCTGCCTGTTTCTTCCGGAGTGATTGAGGGACGAGCACGTGTCATCTTACGTATGGAAGATGCTGATCTGGAAGATGGAGATATATTAGTTACTTCCTTTACTGATCCTGGCTGGACACCATTGTTTGTATCCATTAAAGGCCTGGTCACCGAAGTTGGTGGACTGATGACCCATGGAGCAGTTATCGCACGTGAATATGGCTTGCCAGCAGTTGTCGGAGTGGAAAATGCTACCAAACTGATCAAAGATGGGCAACGAATTCGCGTGCATGGAACAGAAGGGTATATCGAAATATTGTAATGGTTGAATACGCCAAAAGAGCCTCTGTCATAATGGACGGCATTACATGCAACCTGTCATGGATAAAAGGGCGGTTACTCTGTTCGTCCTTTTATCTACTTATTTATTTAATGATCGAACAAACACATTAAAAAATCTGTAACCTACGAAGAAGAAAAGCAGTACGTTTTAAAATTTTGGATTTATTGTACCATATTCGAAATAATTCGTTACATTGATGATTTAAGTTTAATTAATATAGGCATGTATTTAGTAGGATCGATGTGTTGGTTATTGTATTATGGATAATAGAATGAGCCTCAATGAGTATTTATAATATAGAACGTAGGAGGATTACATGGCCTGGAGCAAATTGAAGCAACAGTTGGAGAGTTTTCTCTGTCCGGCGTTATATGGAAGGGTCGAATACCGTGCAACCGGCTATCGTTATTTACCTGATAAAGCAGGACTTTGTTATATTGCGGTAGATAAAAAGAACGTACTCAATATGGGTGATAAAACTACCTTAATCAGATGGTATCAGACGGAGTTGGAAATTAAGAATGATTCAGATATCCAAATTCCTATCAACAATGAAGAAATTGAAACTGTCAGAAAAGATACCAAGGGAATAGTTCCGGAAGATCGTCTAAAAATAATTGCAAAAAGTAGAAAAATAGCAGAATATGCAAAGGAACTTGTGGCAGCACAGTCAGCATTAAGTAAATCAAATTTTACCGTTGTAGCTAATAAGTTTTTATCCATTTCAATTGAGGAAAGTATAGAGAGCAATGATATCTTATTGAATATTTTAGCTTTGGTGGACAGAAGAGTTGGAAAAAAGCGAATATTAAATATAAGCGAGAAGATGAAGTTAAAGCATCCAATTGTGCAGTATTTTTATGAACTACGACTTAGTACGTTATGAAAATAAATAACTCATTCACCTCACCATTTCGCTAATTTTTACTGACTCTAAATATCGAGGAGTTCTTTCTAATTCAACACAACTGTATCGGTACAGTTGCGTTGTTTTTGCATTGAGGAATGAAACATACAACTCTACAATGAGATTATGCAGCTGAAGCATAATCCCGGCGACAGCGATTACAAATCAGAGGTGATTCACATTGTATACGATGACGAAAGAAGAAGTAAAAGCATACCTTCGCAGGATCGGTATTTCAGAGGTGCAACCGCCGACCAAGGAATATTTATTTTCTCTGCATCAAGCTCATGTACGGACTCTTACGTGGCAAACCGTAGACATTTTTGCCCGCAAACCGGCTAGCATCGGGTTCGAACAATCGGTTCAACTTGTTCTCCATGGTAGGAGCGGCTACTGCTTTCATTTGAATGGGGCGTTCAGTGCGTTGCTCCATTCATTGGGTTATCACGTAAATTTGCACCGGGCGGGCGTTCAGCCACTGGGAGCCGAACCGCGCGTGAATTCGTTCCATCTGGGTTTGAGTGTTAACTTTAGGGATGATCTTTATGCTGAGGAACGATGGATTATCGATGTGGGATTGGGAGATATGCCTTATGAGCCTATTCCGCTTCGTCATGGCCTATATGATCAGGGACCTTTGAGCTATAAGGTGACGGCATCCAGCGTGGTGACCAATGGCTGGCGCTTGGAACATGATCCAAACGCTTCCTTTGTCGGGGTCGATATCGATGCTGAGGTACTCGAAGGCTTGGAGGAGTTTATCCCGAAGCACGACTTCTACAGCCGTTCGCCGGAGTCGATATGGTTTCATATTTTTCTCATTAGACAAAGAGACGCGGATGAAAGCAACGAGCTCCGGGGATGCGTATGGAGCAAGCACGATAAGAACGGCCTGACGAAGATTGAAGTGGAGAGCAAGTCACGATGGTTTGACATTCTGGGGGACGTATTCGGGGAACATCTCGTCAATTACAGCAGACTGGAACGCGATGATCTGTGGAAAAGGGTAGAAGCCGCGCATCTCGAATGGAAGGCTGCCAAGCTTGCAACGGGAAAATAGTTGTCTGTTTTATCACGCTTACCATATAACTAGTTGCAATAACATTAGTATCATACTTTATAATTAGCTAAGCGGATGGGTTTGTCAGGCAATGGGCCATCGACCAGCCAGAGGCGTCTATTTTGTACAGCGGGTCGGAGAACGTATTGCATTTGCTGTTGAAGATATTGATGCCGTTGTTGCCAAATTGAAAAAGAAAGGTACGGAAATCTTAAATGAGATGCAAAACTATGAAGATAGTTATAAGTTATGCTACTGTCGCGGGAAATTAATTTAACTCTCCAGTTAACTTAGTAACATCCGATAACGAGAACACGTGTTCGATAAACTTCTTTGCGTGAGGAGAGCGGTTTATTGAATGGGATGAGATGATGAATTTTGTGAAGGTCATTCCTGGTGGCATCATGACGTAAACATATGGTTGTGTAACAGCTACAAAATAACGAACCGTTCCCTGAAAAAAGGAACGGTTTTTCGTGATGTTCTCTCCTCGGGATTGGTCTTCAATAGTAAATTTGTCATAATATTTTGCTAGAGGACTCCTATCAGTACCGTTTTACGTAGAAAATTAAACTTAATGAATTAAACTTTTCTTGTAGATCTTGCACGATCTATTTATAATTACGATGTGGTTTGTCTTTAAGCCCATCCATCCCATAGGTACATCTATCCCGCATTATGAATTTGACTACAACAAGGAGGAATATCTTCAATGAATAAAGGACGGCATATTCGAATGGAGTCCTTGCTTATTGTTCGTTTTGTACTCCCGTTATTCATCATCCTCACTTTGTCACTGATTGTTGGGTTTTTAATATACCAACAAACTTCTTCTGTGCTGGAAGATGAGGTTAAGGCATCCAACCGCCTATTGCTGGAACAGGGCATGAATGTGCTAGATAAAAGATGGGAAGACATCGATACGCAAATCAGACGAATTACCAACGATTTGAAGGTGACCAGGCTGCAGCAAATCGATGATCCTTTTGGCGTTAATCTGTATCGAACCATCGAAGCAAGAGGACGGCTTCTTGAATATTATATTTCCAATGAATTGATAATGAATTATTTTATTGTATTTAAAAACAACCAGCTCGTACTGAACAACGATTATACATCCAGATTAGACGATTTTTCTTCTGTACTCCAGTATCCGAATCAATCGGAGAATTTTTTGCAATCGTTAGTAGAGACTTATCATAATCGGGATGTTATCCCGGCAGGAAACGTCTCGCTTCAAGGTACCCAGTATGAGTTGCTGACCTACCTTCGTTCTTTTGGTTTCTCCAACTACTCCAATGGGATTATCATCATGCTTATTAAAAACAACGAAATTACCAAGCTGTTTAAAAGATTCGACACAGACGGCAGCTGGGTGTATATAGCAGATGAGAAGGGCGAAATTATTACTAGTGTCGAAGGGCCAAATGCCAAGCTGCCGCAGGAACGGCTTGTTTTGCCTTATAGCAGCGGGGTAATGAGCAGCAGTATCGATGGGGATGATATGATGGTCACGTATGTGACCTCCGCCTATAACGGCTGGACCTATGTAGCAGCCCAACCCTCCAAGGTTGTGCTGAAAAAAATTACCTATATTAAAAATACGACGATTACCATCTTCCTTTTATTTTTATTCAGTGGCAGCCTTATTGGCATCTATATGACTTATAGGAACAGCATGCCGATTCGCAAGATCATACATACTCTGGCTAACTACAGGATAACGCCTGACGATCCAAAGAGCGGTGCTTTCGGGATGATCAGCCAAAGCATATCTATGCTCATGACGAGCAACCAGGAGCTGCAATCAAAAATGGAGCGTCAGCTGCCATTTCTGCGAGCGGCGTTCTTCGAGAGGGTGCTTAGAGGGCAATTTCAATCGGAAGCAGATATGGAAGCCGTTCGTACGCATGTTCGAGTGGATTGGATGGGGAAAGCTTATTTGGTTGCAATCCTGACCTTCCCTGACAGGGCGACGACAGCTGTTAATGCCGATGAAATCGAATATCTGAATCAGAAAAAACTGATTGCCAGTGAGATCCTAATAGAGATGATCCCGGATGTTATTTTGCATGATGTGGATGTAGACAAAATTGCTTTGATCATGCAGTTTACTGAGGACGAGCCCGCTAGCATATACGGGAAAGCAGCAGGGTACCTGGAGTCGGTACAGTTTCAAATCCAGCAGCAATGCGGTATTGCGTCCATTATCTCGATAGGTAATTATTATCCACAAAGAATGGATATCACAAGATCTTTTTTTGAAGCCCAGCAAGCCCTTATCCGCAGCAAGGATAACCGCATCATCTGGTTCAAAGAAATTTTGCCGAATCCAAGCAGCTATTATTACCCGGAAAATATGGAAACCCGGCTGATAAACCTGGTGCGTACGGGGAATGAGGAAACGTTAACAAAGCTGCTTAGCGAGCTGCACTGGCATAATTTTGTGGACAGGAATTTGCCTGTTCTTGTGCTTAAAGTCTTTTTATTCGATTTTGCCGCAAGCGTATATAAGACTTCAGGTGAAATCGGCGAAGTGACAGGTGTGGAGACAGCAGTAGCAGTGGCCAGTATCTTGGATAAAGTGGAAAGTATTGAGGCTCACTATATCCAACTCAAAAATAAACTAGAAGAAATGAGCAGATCAGTTCGACATAAGCAGAATGATCGGCAGCAGCAATGGTTTCAAGATGTTATAGCGTTTGTTGATAATCAGTATTCCGATCTGCAAATGTCTCTTGCCATGTTGGCAGAACGCTTTAATGTGACAGAAACTTATTTGTCCAGATTGTTCAAAGAAAAAACCGGGATCAATTTCTTCGACTACCTGGAAAGCCTGCGGATCGAACAATCCAAACAGCTACTGATTACGACAGGGCTTACGGTTGGGGAAATCGCACTCCGTGTAGGCTACAGCTCCTCCAATACGTTCGGACGTGCCTTCAAGCGGACTGTTGGTATAAGCGCACTGGTTTTTAGAAACGGAAATAGCGGGGAAATGCAAGAATAGCAGGGTCTGCAGTAATTGCACATAAGCCAAAAGCAAGTATTGCAGAGTCTGCAAATCCTTCATGTTTACACTAGTTTCCAGGCTCTGTATATTATAGATGTCCCGGGATGGATATTAATGTTATCGCTTTCATTTTGGATTAAACTAAACGGAGGACTTAAGATGAGCGAACCTAATATTTTATGGATTTGCACAGATCAACAGCGATATGACACCTTGGGGTGTTACGGAAATTCATTTGTTAAGACGCCAAACATTGATCGCCTCGCACAAAACGGCGTATTGTTCGAGAATGCCTTCTGCCAGGCAACGGTATGTACGCCTAGCCGAGCCAGTTTTTTGACCGGTCGTTATCCGCGCACGACCCGTTGTCGGCAAAATGGACAAAACATTCCGGAGGACGAAGTACTTGTTACACGGTTGCTTGCAGACGCAGGTTATGTAGGCGGTCTGTCAGGCAAGCTCCACTTGTCCGCTTGTAATCCAAGTGTCTCGCATGGAACAGAACGCAGAATAGCAGATGGTTACTCGCAATTTCACTGGTCCCATCATCCAGACAATCACTGGCCAACCAATGAATATATCCAATGGCTGCGCGCCAAAGGTAAGACCTACCAACCAGTGCAAACAGAAAGAAGCCGTTATGTCGAGATCGGTCCCGATGCAGAAGACCATCAAACGACCTGGTGCGCGGAGAAGGCGGTCCATTTTATCGAAGCGAATCAATCCTACGAGCAGCCTTGGTTTTTTTCTGTCAATATGTTTGACCCGCATCACCCGTTTAATCCTCCTCGGGCCTATCTTGAGCGATATATGCAAAAGCTGGATGAAATTCCGCTGCCTAATTATAAAGAAGGTGAGTTGGAGGAAAAGACATACTTCCAACAGTTTGACCACAACGGGGCTTATGGGAATGAAAGATTGCTACCCTTCTCCCAGATGAATGAGCAGGACCACCGCATGCTAAAGGCTGCCTATTGGGCGATGATCGATTTGATCGATGAGCAGGTTGGCCGAATGCTGGAGGCGTTGGAACGCACTGGACAGCTAGAGAACACGATAGTCATCTTTATGTCGGACCATGGCGAGTTACTGGGAGACCATGGTATTTACTTGAAGGGGCCATTTTTCTATGAGCCGTCGATTCACGTTCCATTGATCGTATCTTGGCCCGGCCATTTTCAATCAGGAGTACGCATTCCTGAGCTTGTTGAGCTTGTCGATGTGGCTCCTACTCTTTTGGAAGCTGCTGGCTTGCACATTCATCCCGGTATGCAGGGGAAGTCACTTGTGCAACTGCTTACTGCAGAAGCAGTAGATTCCAAATTATCGCATCGCAGCGATATTTACTGTGAGCATTATAACGCTAGTGCGAAACAGAATGGTATCGGAGGCTTTGCTACTATGGTGCGAACCGACCGGTATAAGCTGGTATCTTATCACCGCCGTCATGAAGAGGAGTTATATGACCTCCAGGAAGATCCGAATGAAAGGCGTAATTTATGGATGGATGAGAGCTACTCGGAAGTTAAGCTGGACATGATGAAACGATTATGTGACCGAATGGCTGAAACCGTGGATCCGCTACCGGAACGATTGGCTGTATGGTAGCAATGGCGCAAGAATTCAGGTCAGTATTAACAATAAACGGATGACATCTACTCAGGAGGTGGTCACTACGAATAAAAATCGAATTTCACGCCAGCTACTGAAGGGATGGCAGTTATACTTATTGCTGATACTTCCACTCCTTTATCTGGCTTTGTTTCGCTATGCACCGATGTATGGAGCTCAAATTGCTTTTAAGAACTATTCGATAACCAAGGGCATTATGGAAAGTCCATGGGTAGGCATTGCTAATTTTTCTCGTTTTTTTCACTCGTATGATTTTTGGCGAATTTTAACCAACACGCTGCTGCTAAGCTTGTATCATTTACTGGCGACCTTTCCTTTTCCAATTTTACTAGCGTTGGGCCTCAATTATATCCATCATGTCCGGTTTCGCAAAACCTTACAACTCGTCACGTATGCACCGCATTTTATTTCAGTTGTTGTCATGGTGGGACTCATTCTACAGTTTCTTTCTCCACGTATCGGGCCGCTCGCTTCGTTAAGCGAGTGGTTAGGCTTCACAATGCCCAATGTAATGGGTGACCCGAACTGGTTCAAATCGGTCTACGTATGGTCGGATGTTTGGCAGCATACAGGCTTTTCCTGCATTATCTTCCTTGCCGCTTTGGCTGGCATCGACCCGGCTCTGCATGAGGCTGCGCTGATGGATGGGGCGTCCAAGGTAAGAAGGATGTGGCACATCGATCTCCCGGGCATTATGCCGATTGCGATTATTATGCTGATCCTGAATGTGGGCCATATATTTGATCTGGGGTTTGAAAAGGTTCTACTTATGCAAAATCCGCTGAATACAAGAACCTCGGAAATTATCGACACCTATGTATATAACGTCGGGCTGAAGTCGGCGGTACCCAATTTTTCCTATGCTTCGGCCATCGGGTTATTTAAAAATGTGATCGCGTTTATTCTGGTCATGTCCGTTAACCAGCTATCCAAAAAATTTGGCCAGTCTAGCCTTTGGTAACAGGAGGAATGGAACATGGAATCGTCGTTTTTAAGTGAATCAAGGGGTGACCGTTGGTTTAATATCATTAACTATACGTTTATGGCCTTGCTCCTGATTATCGTGTTATACCCTGTAATATTTGTGGTAAGCTCTTCATTCAGTAATAAAGATGCCGTCTCTGCGGGGCAGGTGCTGCTGTGGCCGGTTGGATTTAGTCTTGAAGGCTATCAAGCCGTATTTCGCGATCCAGCAGTGCTGAGATCCATAGCGGTTTCAATCGGCTATACGGTTGCCGGTACGTTAATTAACGTGACTCTGACGATTATGGCAGCATACCCGTTATCACGTCGGGATTTATGGGGGCGAAATTGGCTGATGGGTGTATTCGCCTTCACGATGTTTTTCAGCGGTGGGCTTATTCCAACGTACTTACTCGTCAAAAATCTGGATTTGCTCAATACACCTTGGGCGCTTCTGCTGCCGACTGCTCTGAGCATTTGGAATATGGTGATTACCCGGACTTATTTTATGGCGACCATTCCCGATGAGCTTCTGGAAGCGGGACAAATCGATGGTTGTAACGATCTCATTTTCTTATGGAAGGTCGTGCTTCCGCTTTCCGGTCCGATTACCGCAGTGATTGCTTTATATTATGGGGTGGAGCATTGGAATCAATACTTCAATGCATTGCTTTACTTAAAGGAGCCGAAGCTTTATCCGCTCCAACTGGTGCTTCGGGAAATTCTTATCCGGAGCCAGATGAGCTCAGAAATGATGGGGGATTCTGCCCAAATGGCAGAACAGGCCGGTCTTGCAAATCTGCTTAAATATTCATTAATTGTAGTAGCTACTGCGCCCTTAATGCTGGTTTACCCTTATGTGCAGAGGTTTTTCGTGAGAGGCGTAATGATTGGGGCTTTAAAAGGATAATGAACTTAACAAGGAGGGTCTTAATATGAATAAATGGACAACAATAACAATCGCAACGTTGTTGCTGGCAGCAGGCTGCAGCGATGACAAAGAGCAAGGAGCTGCGAAGACGGGCCTGCCTGCAGTAGCCGAGGGACCAAGCACAGAGGCAGGCACTTTTCCATTGGTCAAGGATAAAATAACGCTTAAAGTACTTGCTGTAAAAAATCCGAGTGTGCAGGATTATAGTACCAATGAGTTTACGAAATGGTATGAGGAGAAGACGAACGTCAAGATCGAATGGCAATTTGCGACTCCACAGGATCGTCAGGAAAAGCTGAATCTGGTGCTGGCCACCAATGATTTGCCGGATATGATCATTGGCTTCGGCGTTTCTCCCGCCCAACAAATGGTTTACGGGCAGCAAGGCTTGTTCATCGCACTGAACAATTTGATCGATAAGTACGGTGTGGAAACGAAAAAAACTCTGGAAAAATACCCGGAAATCAAGCAAGCGACGACTGCTCCCAATGGCAATATATATTCACTCAGCAGTATCGACCGTAACCCACATACGATGCTTCAACAAAAAATGTGGATTGATACCGAGTGGTTAAAGAAGCTGAATCTGGACATGCCAACAACGACAGATGAGTTCGAAAAGGTGCTAAAAGCATTTAAGGAAAAAGATCCGAACGGAAATGGAAAAGCGGACGAAATTCCAATGATTGGGGGGATCCAGGAGAAGCTGACAGGATTGGACAGCTTCTTAATGAACTCGTTTATTTTGAATGATTTGAATGCAGACCAGCTAATTTTCGATGATAAAGGTAGTATAGAAGTTAATTTCAATAAGCCGGGCTTTAAGAAGGGACTGCAATATTTAAATAAGCTATACGCCCAAGGATTGATAGCCCCGGAATCTTTTACGCAAAATAACGATCAAATGAAATCGCTCGTGGAAAATGGTGATGCGAGGGTCGGTGTCATATCTTCCTTCATCCCACAGGTATTCTCTAATATTACCGGTAAGCGGTGGCTTGATTATAAAACCGTTCCCCCGCTTAAGGGCCCGGACGGCTTGCAGCAGACCCCATATCGTTATTATTCTGTCAATGGGGGTAATCTGTTAATTACAAATGCGTCAAAAAATCCCGAGGTAGCGTTTCGTTGGGCAGATGCGCTGTATAACTATGATATCAGTATGAGTGGAAATATCGGAACGGAGGGAATTGGCTGGCGTAAACCAACAACGGATGAGCTCGGTCTGAATGGCAAACCGGCCAATTGGGTACGGCTGATGGCTGCCGGTACGCTGCAGAATAACAACTGGGGGCAGACGACACCTTACCATTTCTCGCGGGAAATGTTTGAGGGGCTTGCTGCAGGACCGAATGAGGTGCCCCGTGTTCTGTACGAGGAGACACAAAAGAACTACGAGCCTTACAAAACGAAGCAGGAGCAGAGTGTACCTCCGGTGTTCTTCGATGACGCACAATCCTCAGAGCTCAGTGATTTGCAAAAAACGATCAAGGATTACGTGAAGGAAATGACTACCCGCTTCATCATTGGAGATGCATCCATTGATAAGGAGTGGGATAAGTATATACAGACGTTGGATGGTATGAATTTGAAACGCTATCTTCAAATTTATAACGAGGGCTACAAAGCGCAATATAAAAAGTAACGCATGAAGCTCGTAAAATCCGAAGAAAAACGAAAACGGCTCCTTCGCAAATAATGCGAACAGAGCCGTTTTTTTCACTGTTTCACGGAAGAGAGACTCCCCCAATCAACGAAATAAAATGAAGAAGTCTAGTTTTATATACTAAATTTAATATATAAATTTGAAAATAACCTAAGTATAATAAACACAAATATATAAGCATGGTATAAAGAAAAGGAGGCATTACACAATGATTACCACCAAAAAAGTACGAAGTCTTTCTGCGGTAACAGCTCCCTACGTATTTATCGGCCCATCCATGTTGTTTATCATTGTTTTATCTATATTCCCAATTCTTTACTCATTGTATTTAAGTTTTTTGAGCTACAACTTATCCATGCCGGCTACTACAATCAAATTCAATGGGCTTAACAACTACATGTATATGTTGACCAATAAAACGTTCTTAGGGTCAATTGCATGGACGTTGAGTTTTTCGATCAGTGTTGTAGCTTTGAACGTCATCCTCGGAATGTCCTTGGCACTTCTATTGAACAGTTCGTTGATGGAACGTACTTCCAATTTATTTAAAACCGCTTTCATTTTGCCTATGATGTTGGCACATGTCGTCTCTGCAACGATATGGAAGCTGATGTTCTCACCGGTTTATGGTATTCTAAATAACATATTAATGATGTTGGGTTATGACAAAGTAAATTGGACAGCTGATACAAATAATGCGAGATTCGCGATTATTCTTGTGGAGCTATGGGGCTCTACGCCATTTTGTATGCTTATTTTTTTAGCCGCTTTGAAAACGGTACCAAAAGAATTGTATGAATCTGCACTCATTGACGGAGCGAACCGATTCAGGACTTTCTTTGGCATAACACTCCCATTGATTAGAAACTTTCTGGCTTTGGTGGTTTCGATTCGGATCATGGATTCCCTGAGAATGTTCGATATTGTATACACCTTAACTAATGGGGGGCCAGGAGATGATACCGAAACCATAGGAACAACGATTTACAAAACGGCATTCCGATATTCGGATATTGGGGCAGGTTCAGCAGGGGCTTTCTTATTTTTCATTTTGATCGTGATCGTGACGTTAGTCTTTCTCAAACTCATTCGCAGGGATTCAAAAGACTAGCGGCAAAGTTAAGGAATTCACAATTTTTATTTATACAACAGGAGAAATAATATATGGCAGGATATCCGCTGTACAAACATATCCAAGATTTGATCGTTAATCAGATTCGCGAAGGAGCTTTACGACCGGGTGATCGGGTCTCGTCTGAAAGTGAATTGATGAATCAATATCATGTGAGCAGTATTACGGCAAAGAATGCCTTGATAAGCTTGGCAGACCAGGGGATTGTTGTCAGAGTCCAGGGCAAGGGAACCTTTGTATCGGATAATGATATTACGAATCAAATCGTAGATAAAAACAACAAGTGTGCTGTTTCTAATGAAGATAATAAATTTGTCGGAATGATCATGCCGACCATGAAAACAAATGTAGAACAGAGATTGTTATATTATGTTGAAAAATATTTATATGAAAATGGCTATCAACTGATTTTACGCATAACGGATGAATTTCTTACGGCGGAGACAGGAGCGATTGAAAAATTCAAGGGAATGGGTGTCTATGGTATGATCATTTTTCCCACTCTCGATGAAAAGTATAATGAAGCTATTCTAAGACTTAAGCTCGATAACTTTCCATTTGTATTGATTGACAGGTTTTTGAAAAGCATTGATACCTATAATGTCACTTCGGATAATGTACAAGGAACATATCAAGCAATTTTTATGCTCTTGAATAAAGGTCATCGTCATATCGCATTTATTTCTCCTACAATAACGAACTCGGCAACAGAAGAGCGGGCATACGGTTTTGAAAAAGTTTTCTCTGATTCAAATTTACCTATTAATAAAAACCTGTGGTGTTTGCTTGACCTGGAAATAATTGCTTCTAATCGTGCTTATTCATATATTTTGAACTTTTTAAAGAAGCATCCCGAGATCACCGCAATCTTTACTGTGAATGTTGAAATGGCTTCATTAACCTACAACGCTTTGAAAGAGTTATCTTTATTGAGCAAAATAGAAATGATAACCTTTGACGAAATCGGTCTGCCGGATGTTCATTTTATTAAACAAAATTACAAGGAAATGGGTAGACATGCCGTACATTCTTTAATTTCCCAAATCAATGGAAAAAGCTTTGTCAAACATATTGTGGTTCCCACTCAATTTCATCTAAAACCTTGATGAACAGTGTGGGAAGTATGGCTATACTTTTTTTGGGGGTGTTGATCTAGTGAAGCATATTTTCGAAAAATCCATGATTTATTTGTTGATGATCATATTTACAATTTTCTTTTTATTCCCTATATATTGGGCCATTACCATGTCTTTTAAAACACCGGGACAAATTTTCGTTACCCCTCCAGAGTTTTTTCCCTCAAGCTTTCATTTGGACAATTATGTGGATATATTTTCAAAAAGGGGGGCTGGCATCTATTTCTTGAATAGTTTGATAGTCTCCATCACAACCACAGTCGTGGCGGTATTGTTTGCAACGATGGCGGGTTACGGGTTTTCAAGGTATAAGTTCAAAGGAAAGTATACTGCATTATACACAGTCATCATTGTTCGAATGATTCCCGGGCTTGTATATACGATTCCTTTCTATATTATTTACCAGAATTTGGGTTTGCTAAATTCTTTGACTGGTTTAGTAATCAGTTACATTACATTTTCGTTGCCGTTGGCAATTTGGTTGTTCATGGGATTTTATGACCAAATTCCAACTGAAGTATTTGAGTCTGCGATCATTGACGGGTGTAACGATTACGGTGTATTTAGGCATATTGCGATCAAACTCGTTTTACCAGGGATTGTGGTAGCCTCAATCTTGATTTTCCTTGGTGCTTGGAATGAATTCGGTCTTGCTCTGGTTTTATTGTTTACTGATGCTAAGAAAACATTGCCTATCGGAATCAATGGTCTCATCGTCTATCAAGAGGATACACCCTTTGGCTCACTTGCCGCAGCTGGAACGATTGCTATGCTTCCTGCTATCATTTTGTCATTAACGACTCAGAAATTTATCGTTCGCGGGTTAACGGACGGTGCGGTTAAAGGTTGATGACCATTTGTACTTTTCCACAACCAACGTTTGTCAAGTTTCTGGAGCTAATTCACCAGAATTTACAAAATAAAGGGAGGAATTTAAATGTCAAAAGGTATCAAATGCTCGTTAATTTTCATTTTGGCTATCGCTTTATTGATCTCCGGATGCAGCGGAAATACTCAACAGGTCATGGACAGCAAAGCGAATCAAGGGGCTGCTCCTGCTGCTGCTTTGAAAGAGCTTCCCCAGCCGTACGGTATCCAGTTGAAGGATATGGATGGTGGCGGCACCTTGAAAGGACAGTATAAAGGCAAAAAAATTACTTTGGCGGTTTCAAGCGGAAGTTTTGAAAACGCAATCAAGGCTGTTGCCCCATATTTTGAACAGGTTTCCGGCGCAAAAGTAGAAGTGCAAAGTATTCCGGGAGATAACTTGATGGATAAAGTTCAATTGGATCTAAACTCCAGTCATATTTACGATGTTGTCATTACGCCGATCGCCTTTATCCATGGCTTCGCCGAAGGGAATCAATTGAAAAACCTCCAGCCGTTCGTTGATAATCACAGTATCGCAAGTCCTAATTTGGATATGGCTGATTTCATTCCTAGCCTATTGGATATCTATGGAAAGTATAAAGGGAAACTTGTCGCATTTCCTTACAAACCGGACGTTCAATTATTCTTCTATCGAAAGGATTTGTTTGAGGATCCCAAAATTAAGGCCGCCTACAAAGAAAAAAACGGGAACGAGCTAAAAGTTCCCGAAACTCCGGAAGAGTTTGTACAAACAGCAAAATTTTTTACCAAAAGCCTGAATCCCGATTCTCCAGTGACCTATGGATACAGCACTATGGCATCCAAAGGAAGAAGTCGTTGGATGTGGGTAAACCGTCTAGCCTATTACGGTGGCAATAATGTAGATGGGAACTTCAAACCTGCCTTTAACAATAAAGCCGGTTTGGAAGCTATGAACATTATGTTGGAGCTTCAGAAAACTGCACCGAAAGAATTGCTGCAATTTGGATGGGATGAGGCCAATAACTTCTTTGCCACGGGTGAAGTTGCCATGATGGAACAATGGCCTGGATTGTTTTCCGTTATCCAAGGCGATAAATCCAAAGTTAAGGATAAAGTTGGATTTGCTGTAACTCCCGGTCAAGCACCTACTCTTGGCGGTTGGGCGATATCGATGGCGGAAACATCAAAGGAGGCAGAATTAGCTTACAAATTTATCGAATATGTGACGTCCAAAGATGCGGAACTATTGAAAATGAAAGATACGATGGATCCGACACGAAAATCAAATTATGAAAGACAAGAAGTAAGGGACTCCCAACCATTCTACCCAGCATTATTGAATTCATTAAAAGCAGCAAAAATACTTGCGGATACGGACGTTCCCTTTATTTCTGCCAAGTTAAATGATATTCAGGAAGTGGCAACTCAGAGTGTTTTGAACGGTCAAACGACGCGGGAAGAAGCATTACAATCCATGGCTAAAAGTTTCGAAACCGAAATCGGTAAATTGAAATTGGCAAAGTAACAGCGGATTTATGGATCGACAGGCAAAGACTTCTACAGCACGCAGTGATCTTTGCCTGTCGACTAAATGAAATTCAAATATTAAAGAGGAGTGGTATGGTATGGACAAAACTTTTATGAATCCATTACTCGAGAACGGCGCGGATCCTTGGATGTATAAACACGAAGACGGAACCTATTATTTGATGGTTACAAGACAAGGTCGTCTGGATCTATGGAAATCTGACAATATGACGAATATCGCCAGCGGTAACCAAAAGACAATCTGGATCCCGGACGAGACAGGAAGCAATAGCAAGAATCTTTGGGCTCCTGAAATTCATTATATTAACAAAAAGTGGTATATTTACTATACAGCGAATGATGGAGGTGGGGACAGCACTCGTAAAATATTCGTCCTTGAAAATGAAGAAGAAGACCCTTTAGAAGGAACATGGACGGATAAAGGATCAATTATTACAGAGTATGCAGGCTTGGACGGTACGGTATTTGAACATAGGGGAGATCTTTATTTCCTGTATGCGGGCTACGGCCATTTCCCGGAATATGGGTCTGCGATTTATATTGCAAAAATGGCCAATCCTTGGACAATAGAAGGAGAAAACGTCCTGCTCAGTAAACCGACGGACCCATGGGAAATGCAGGGTGGTATGGCGATTAATGAGGGTCCGGCAATTTTGAAAGGCTATGGGAAGATTTTTCTTGTGTTCTCGGCAAGCACTTGTTGGTCTGATGACTATTCACTAGGTATGCTGACGTGCTCCGAACAGGATGATGTGATGAATACGAAATCCTGGATAAAAGCCCCGAATCCGATATTCCATAAGAGCCAGGAAAACCAGGTGTTCGGTCCCGGGCATAATAGTTTTGTTAAATCACCTGATGATAAGGAATATTGGATAGTCTACCACGCGATTCCAGTTTCGGGTGCAGGAAGTGCACATCGCAGTACTAGAGCACAAAAATTTGGATGGGATGATCAAGGTAATCCTGATTTCGGAATTCCGGTCCCGATCCATGTGCAAATTGATGTGCCTTCCGGTGAATAACGTAACAGGACCAACACCATGTTGGAGCAATTTGTCTGGGACCAAGCCTTGTTTTGGTTCCGATCAATCGACTAGAAATCGTTAAAATTGAGATGGGAGAGAACTAAAATGATGCGTTTGGCGATAATTGGTGATTTGCATTTTTTTGATAACAAATTTGTACAAGGAAATGAAGAACTGTTATTGGCTAAAGAAAGTTTCTATGAGAGATATTTGCAAAAGTTCTTCGAAATTGAAGCCGACTTACACATATCCCTTGGTGACTTGACCCACATGGGATGGGAGGAAGAATTTGAAAGCGTTTATCAACATATTCGTAACTCCGGTATATCTTTTCGTCATATATTAGGAAACCACGATGCTTATGAATTACCTAAAACTAAAATTCAATCATTGATTGCTAATCCATTGAATGATGTATTTGAAACCGAAGAGGCCCTATTCGTGTTTGTTGATTCGACAAGAGAAATGGACCCGAAAGATTATAGCGGTCATCTTAATGCGGACCAATTGGAATGGTTGGAGGCACAAATGCTCGTTTCTCCATCAAAGCCAATTTTAGTTTTTGCCCATCATCCCCTATATAACACGACAACCGGGTCAACGGATGAAAAAATGCATATTGATCCGACCATTGATATGCGTGCAATATTACGAAAAAGACAAGGAAATTGTTTTTACTTCAACGGCCACAATCACATACACTCCATTGTAAGAGAAGAACAATGGAACTTTATTCAAACTGCAGCAGGCATGTGTCATCCTTCCATACGCATCGTGGAAATCGATAAGTCTGAAGTTCGAACCCGCATAGTAGCCATCGAGGATAAAGAATTATTAGAAGCTGCGCAGATTCTATATGATAAGTTACCTCAATATCATCGGCCATTGCATGCATATGGGCAAAATGCGGATCGGGATCAAATCATGTTGTTTTAAAATCGTTAAATCATCTTGATTTACCGTAGAGAGTGTTGCCACTCTTATTTCCTTACAGGGAAAAGGGGTGGTTTTTTTCCTGCGGAAAGTTAACAGTTCATTTTGTTAATGATTAATGTTTTATTTTGTTGTTTGTTGATTTTTATCAAAAGTTAATATAGTGAAAATATGCAGTGAATGAGCGGATTTTGATTGTAGCACACGAAAATATTATTTTATAAAGATAAAAACCGAGAAACATCAATTTACAACAAATTTCGAAGATATAAGATTGTAAACAACAAATAAAACGTTGACAAACGAAAGTTAAAGTGCGAAAATAATAACTATAATCTTAGCTTTAACTAATGATTGCAGCATGAGAAGGCATCCATAGTCTGGTTAGAGTCTTTATTGTATACGCATTCAATAATGCGGTTAGCTGGTATCTTAGTTTCGTGTTTATCAGGAGGTGAACTTGATTATAAGAGTGTTGAAGCTTTGCGATTGAAAAGGGGAGCTGTTTTGAATTGTTGTAAAGAAAAGGAGAGGGATTTCTCTTGGCATCCATAGAGTTCGTGAAGGTAACCAAATCGTTTGATAAGCAGGATGTTATAAAAGACTTGGATTTAAAGATTGAAGACGGGAAGTTTACGGTTCTGGTTGGTCCGTCAGGCTGCGGGAAAACAACACTTCTTCGTATGATTGCCGGTATTGATCCTCAGACCTCTGGTTCGGTGCTTATAAACGGAAAGGATGTCACACGAATTGCACCCGGTCAAAGAGGAGTAGCTATGGTATTCCAAAACTATGCCATTTACCCCACGATGTCTGTAAGGGAGAATATTGAATTCGGACTAAAAAACAATAGGGTGGGTAAAGAAGAAAGAACCCAACTCGTGGAGAGTATCAGTACTACAGTTGGTTTGAATAACTACCTTGACCGTAAACCATCCACCTTATCCGGCGGACAACGCCAGCGTGTCGCATTGGCACGTGCCATGGTTAAGAAGCCTTCCGTGTTTCTAATGGATGAGCCGTTGTCCAATCTGGATGCCAAGCTCAGAGGGCAGATGCGAATCGAATTGATCGAGCTGCACAAGAAATTAGGTACCACCTTCGTATATGTCACGCACGATCAAGTGGAAGCGATGTCCATGGCTGACACGATCGTATTAATGAACCAGGGACTGATACAACAAGAGGCTCCACCGGATATTATTTATCGTCAGCCCAACAATTTGTTCGCAGCACAGTTTATCGGCGTCCCACCAATGAATGTGGGTAACTTGAATGTGGACGGAGTGAAATTTGGTTTCCGCCCGGAGAGTTCAGAAGTGTCCAATGAGCCTCTCGACCATCATTATTCCCTCCGTGGAGTAATTGCCACAAGGGAGATGCTTGGATCCGAAACGTTGTATCAAATAAAAACCAAAGAGCATTCCTTCATGGTCAAGTGCGTCGAAGACCGCTTTAGCGTCGATCAAGAGGTATACTTGGGAGTTCAGGCATCCAAGCTGTTTTTTTTCGGAGCCGATGAAAACCGTATTCTTGAGAAGCATAGCCGTTTTCCTGACTACTTGGAGGCGCTGAAAGGACAGCGGCATGGATAATAGAACATTATGGGAAAGGCTTCGTCCGTATCTATTGATTACACCTGCTATGATCGGTATTTGTCTTTTTATTATGTATCCTGTTGTTTATTTAGTTTATTTAAGCTTTTATAAATACAACCTGTTGAACAAAGCGAAAAGTAAATACATCGGATTTGATAACTTTAAAGAAATTTTTACTCGGGAAGATTTTTACCAGGCGCTAATGAATACGGTGTTTTACACAATCGGTGTAGTCGTATTCACCTTGCTGCTATCCCTACTTATTGCTTTATGGCTGAATAAAAAGAAACGGTTCAATGCTATTGTTCAAGCAGGTATATTCACACCGCACATCATTTCTATTGTATCCATCGCGCTGGTGTGGCTGTGGATTATGGAACCAAGTCAAGGTTTACTAAATTTTGTGTTCAAAGCAATAGGGCTGCCGCCTTCCCAATGGCTGCAGAGCTCGAGTACAGCACTTATTTCCGTTATTATCGTATCTGTGTGGCATGGCATTGGTTACTACACGTTGATCATTATTGCTGCGCTGCAAAGCATACCTCCAACTATCTATGAAGCGGCAGCGCTGGATAATGCCAGCCGGTTCAAGGTATTTTACAAGATAACGATTCCACTTATATCACCACAGCTGTTTTTCATCCTGCTTATTATGACAATCGGCTCCTTTAAAGTGTTTGATACCGTTCAAGTTATGACGGGCGGAGGTCCAAATAACGCAACAAGTACTCTCGTTTATTACATTTATGAATATCGAACAACGAATATTGGTTACTCAGCTGCTACAGGTGTAGTTCTTATGGCGATCATCGGAATTTTAACCGTTATCTACTTCCGGGTGCTTTCGAAAAAGGTGCATTACCAATAAGCCGCTTACATAACCAAGAAAAAGGGGAATTCGTACTTGAAGACATATGAATTCAAATATTGGACGATATTGGAAATTATATTGAAAGCGGCCGTGTTACTGGTGTTTATAGTCCCATTTCTATGGATGATTTCAACGTCGCTGCAAACGTTTGAGGAGACCATGAAGTTCCCGCCTACGATTATTCCGGCGATGCCTCAATGGGTCAATTTTGTAGACGCTATGAAAGCAGGGCCATTTCTGACGTATGGAATCAATTCTGTCATCATTACGGTCTCCATTATAGTGATTCAATTAGCCGTAATGATCCCGGCAGCCTACTCATTTGCCAAATATAAATTTGCAGGGAAAAATATACTATTCGGTATGGTTTTACTGGCTTTCATGGTTCCCGGACAGGTTACTTTTATTCCTATCTATTTAATGATGGCGGATTGGGGAATCGGCAAGACGCTGCTGCCACAAATTATTCCTTTTATGTCCAGCGCCTTCGGAATCTTCCTGATGCGTCAATATTTTATGCAAATACCGCAAGAAATTATCGAAGCAGCGAAGCTGGATAATGCAAGTGAGTTTAAGATTGTATGGAACATTATGATTCCGATGTCAAAGTCGGCATTGGCAACCATCGCGCTGTTCAGCTTTGTCAGTCATTGGAACGATTATTTCTGGCCGTTGATTATGACAGATTCGGCTTCAATCCGCCCTCTGACTATAGGTATTGCCATGCTCCGAATGACCGAAGGGATCAGTAACTGGAATATTATCATGGCCGGAAACGTTGTTTTGGTTGTTCCTATTCTTATTGTGTATTTGTTTTGCTATAAGCAAATTGTTAAAGCTTTTGTTTACTCTGGTATTAAATAACGCTTGGTTTCTATTAAATCAAATATGAGACGAAATTGGAGGAATTTCAAAATGAGGAATAAGTTAAGTATCATGGTGACAGTACCGGTAGTACTGAGCCTATTAGCAGGCTGCTCCGGAGGTACACCGCAAGCGAATGAAACCAAGCCGGCTTCCACGCCTGCAAGTACTCAAAAACCAGCTGAAGCCGCAAAGGCACCAGAGCCTGCCAAGACTGGAAAGGCGACCGTTCAGTTCTGGCACTCCTTAGGCGGGAAAAATTTGGAGTACATGGATGGCTTAATCAAACGCTTCAATGAGAGTCATAAAGATATTGAGGTTGTGGGTACTTACCAAGGCAGTTATGATGAAACCGTAACCAAGCTTCAGCAAGCCATTGCTGCTAAGAAAGGACCGGATATTACGATGCTGGAGCGTGCATATGTAGAGTTTTTTGCAGATGCAGATGTGCTCGAAGATCTTACTCCGCATCTCAAGAGCTCCAATTTGAGCGAAGATATTTTTGTGCCTGGATTTATGGGACATTCGACCTTTAATAAAAAGCTGGTTTCACTTCCATTAAATCGTTCGACTCCGATCATGCATGTTAATAAAACATTGCTGGATGAGAAAGGACTCGCCATTCCGACTACTTGGGATGAATTGCAGAAAGTATCCGAAGCATTGGTCGTTAAAGAAAATGGACAATACAAACGGTATGGTATGACAATGCCATATGATACTTGGTATCCTATAGCGATGATTTCTCAAGCCGGAGGAAAGTTCTTCAGTGACGATAAGAAAACGGTTGGTTTTGCAGATAACGGAGTTGGACTGAGAGTGTTCAAATTCTTGAAGGATCTTCAAAGCTCAGGTGCGTTATACTATCCTCCTGCCAAAGATTCCGGTGAAATTACAAATCAAATGTTCATTGACGGTAAGGTGGGGGTTTTCTATCAATCAACAGGCAACATCGGCAGCTTTAGCGGCATCGTTAAATTTAACTATGTAACCGCATTTTTGCCTAAGGACAAAGCATTCGCTAATCCGACCGGCGGAGCAAATGTAGCTATGCTGTCATCTGCTGCCGATAAAAAAGCGGCTTGGGAGTTTATGCGCTGGATGGAGACGGATCCGCAAGGAGGCTTGCAATTTATTATGCAATCCGGGTACTTGCCGTTTACAAAAGCTATGGTTGAATCTAAAGAAATTAAAGATTTGTGGGCGAAGGAGCCTAATCGTAAAACTGCTTATGACCAGCTTCAATATGCGGTTGATACGAACAAGAGTGTTGCTTGGCCTGAAGTAAATAAGGAATTCTTGTCAGCAACTGAAGCGATTATGTATGACAGTAAGGATATACAAACAACATTGTCGACCTTTAAGAAAGAAACCGATAGAATTCTGTCGAAATAAACGTGGGGAGCGTACTTTCATGATGGTTACAGATCGTAAAGGAGCATATCAAACGGTTCATTGGCAAGCCCATCAAAGTACGAATGCCGAGATGCCTGAGAACACATTGGCGGCCATGCGATATGCTTGGGAGCTTGGCGGCATTCCGGAACTCGATATTAGGCAAACTGCTGATGGTGTTATTATCGGTATGCACGATACAACGCCGAAGCGAACAACAAACGCACCTGAATCGGATCAGGATCGACTGATTTCGGAATGCACATTTGCTGAGGTTCAAGAATGGGATGCAGGGATCAAATTCAGTGAACTGTATAGGGGAGAGAAGGTCCCCGCACTTGCTCAAATATTGTCCGTGTTAGCTCAGTACCCTGAGCGTGAGCTCTACCTGGATTACAAAGAGATCGACTTGGAAAAAATGGCATTGCTCATTAAGGAATATGGAGTTGGGCGACAAATTATTTTTTGCCACTCCAATCATGAGAATTGCAAGACGGTTAAACGGTTAGTGCCCGAGGTACGTACGATGCAATGGATTCCCGATAAAGAGGTTGACGACAGATTTCAAGAGACGCTTGAAACCGGATTCGACTCCCTTGACATTGTTCAAATTCATTTGGTAGATGCCAAGGCGAATGAAGGATGGAGATACAGGCTGCAGCGTGAGTTTTTGCAGGAGGCACTTAAGCATTTGGACGAAGACGGATTAGAACTGGAAGTATTGCCATTTCACTTCGACCAGGATTCCATGTTCGAGCTTCTGGATATGGGGATCCGACGGTTTGCCGTCGACGAACCGAAAGTGTTTGTTGAAACGATTCACCGTTATTTCAATGATAAGCAGAATGGCTAGTCATTCTTACAAATGGATTGGGTATATACAAGGGGCAAGATAGCTGCCCCTGTTTTTTATTTCGGTAAAACAAACAGATCGTCCACACGTGGTGGACAGAACGCTCCAGAAAGCGGAAAGGAAGATAGTAGTATATTGGAAAGCAGGAGGGGCCTGAATAAGGGGGTTATCGTTTAGATTAATCTGCAATGACGATCTCAATACCTTCGAGGGAATTCAGGAAGTCCTTGTCGGCGCTTTGATCTGTAATTAGGGTACTTATTTGATTAACCTCTGCAAAGGTTGCGATGGATCTGCGGTTCAGCTTGGAATGATCCAGCAAGGCAACCACCTTGTTTACATTGTTCACCATCAGTTTTTTTAGCTCGGCTTCATAGATGCTGAAATCGGCTAGACCGGCAGTGGTGGTGAAGCCATGCGCAGAGGTGAAGAACACGTCGGCATGAATTTGCGAGAGCAGCCCTTTGCCAAGCAAGCCTTCCAATGAGCTCGAGCCTGGTCTTAGCACGCCTCCGATTACGATGACGTTGATATGAGGATTGCGAGTTAATTCTTGCGCTGTGGCCAACCCGTTAGTCACAACGGTTAAATAATCGTAGTTAATCAAAAGCTTGGCAAGCTCAAGGGAGGTTGAACTGGCGTCGAGAATGATGCATTGGCCATTTTGAACAAATGGAAGAGCAGCTTTACCGATCATCTTCTTCTCCGCTTGATTAGCTAAGCTGCGTGAGTGAAAGGTATTCTCGGAGGTTGTTGGTTTCGGTAAAACGGCACCACCATGTGTTCTTTCCAGTAAACCGTCCTCTTCCAGAATTTTGAGATCATTGCGAAGCGTTCCTTCGGAAACGTTTAATTCTATGGAAATATCTTTAACTAACAATTGTTTATTTTCGTTTAATATTTGCATAATCTGATTACGTCGTTCGGGTGCCAACATGTTCGCATCTCCTAGAGTACATTTTTTAATATTATAACAAAATAAAAATAATCATTCAATAATTGATGTGAAATACACATGAAAATAAAATTAAAAATTAGTAAAGCAATCACAAACACATAGATATGAAGTATAAGCGTTAATCCCATCTTGTAGCCGTGAAATTTTTTTTCGCTATTTTCACTATTATATCACAAAGTTAAATTGATGAATTTTGTTTAAGTGAAAACAAATGAAAACAAACGACAACATATATCGAATTAAACGTTGACAAAGTTTGGCTTAAATGCGAAAATAAATATGTAAAATGGGATTTTGTCATATTTATCTAATATATAATACCAGGGAGGTTATTTAGTGAGTATCAGTATGATTCCTGAAAAAATGAAAGCCATTGTAGCCTATGCCCCGGGCGATTATCGGCTGGAAACAGTTGATGTACCGACAGCAGGTTTTGGCGAGATGGTCATTAAAGTTGAAGCTTGTGGTATTTGTGCAGGTGATATAAAAGCGTTCCAAGGAGCGCCAAGCTTCTGGGGGGATGACAAACAAGCTCCTTACATTAAAGCCCCCATGATTCCCGGACATGAATTTATCGGCTTTGTGGTCCAGATCGGCGAAGGTGTTGAAGGGTATTCGATTGGTGATCGGGTCATATCCGAACAGATTGTGCCTTGCTGGAATTGCCGATTCTGCAAGCGTGGACAGTATTGGATGTGCGAAAAGCACGATCTGTACGGTTTTCAGAATAATGTAAACGGTGCCATGGCGGAATATATGAAGTTCACGAAGGAAGCGATCAATTTCAAAGTTCCTCTTGATCTCCCGATTGAGAAAGCTATTTTGATTGAGCCTTATGCTTGCTCTCTCCATGCCGTCCAGCGTGCACGAATCGAGCTTGGTGATGTAGTCGTTATTTCGGGAGCAGGAACATTAGGTTTAGGAATGGTAGGCGCCGCGAAAAGATCCGGAGCCGGAAAGCTAATCGTGCTGGATTTGTTCGAAGACAGATTGCAATTAGCCAGAGAATTTGGTGCGGACCTGGTATTGAACCCGAAAGAGGTTGATGTGGTTGCTGAGATTAAAAAGCTGACGGAAGGCTACGGTTGCGATATTTATATCGAGGCTACCGGACATCCCAAATCCGTTGAGCAGGGACTTTCCATGATCCGTAAACTGGGCAGGTTCGTTGAATTCAGTGTATTCAAGGATCCCGTCACGGTAGATTGGAGCATCATAAGCGATAGGAAGGAATTGGATGTGCTTGGCTCCCATCTTGGACCTTACTGTTACCCGCTTGTTATAGAGGGCATTGCTAATGGAGATTTCCCAACGGAGGGCGTAGTCACTCATATGCTTCCATTGGAGCAATATTTGGAAGGCTTTGATTTGGTGAAAAAAGGTATTAATTCATTGAAGGTCGTTCTTATCCCTTAACTTGTCTTATAGTGCGAGTTCAAAAAGTTCACTCTTCAGCACCGAGAAGGTTGCAAGAACCTGAAGAAGGAGGAGCGGAGCTTAGGCAAAACCTAAGTGAGCACCGGACTTCGAAGGTGAATGCAAGATTCGATGTCGAATACGCTTCCTGTGTTACCTCGTGATCAAGTGGGGACTTTTTGAACAACCTCTTATACACGTATTTCTATAATAAAGGAGCCTTACACATGAGAATAGCCATTGGAGCCGATGAGGCGGGTTTCACCTTGAAGGAAATTATTAAAAGCTATCTCGCAGAACGAGGTGTTGAGCATGTTGATTTTGGTCCGGCAGACAGTACCCAGTCCATCGATTATCCTGATGTTGGCTTTGCTGTTGCAGAAGAAGTTGTTCGAGGCCACTATGACCGTGCCATCCTGATCTGTGGTACTGGTATAGGAATGACGATTACGGCGGATAAGGTTCCGGGAATCCGTGCAGCACTTTGCCATGACACTTATTCGGCAGAACGTGCTATGAAGAGTAACAATGCCCAGGTGCTGACGATGGGAGCGAGAGTGATCGGTTCGGAATTGGCTAAACATATTGTCCGTGCATGGCTGGAATCGGAATTTGACGGGGGCAACTCGGAGCGCAAGGTTCAGAAGATTATGGAAGGCGAGCAAAGGCTCGCAGGTACGGGTGTATATACAAAAGAAATCAGTTCATGTTCTACACATGAATAAAGCAAAGGGATAGAAGGAAGGAGTGGTTAGGTCTTGAAAAAACTGATTAATGTGCCCAATGCGGTAGTCGATGAAATGATTGAAGGGTATGTGGCGGCGTATCCGAAATATGTGAAGGTGCTGCCTGAGAATAAACGATCCGTAGTAAGTGTGGAAACGGCAAGAGCAGGTAAGGTGGGTGTAGTGATAGGAGGAGGCAGTGGTCACGAGCCAGCCTTCATGGGTTTGATAGGACGCGGATTTGCTGACGGCGTACCGGTAGGTAACGTGTTCGCTTCACCGCCGCCGGACCCGATCCTGGAAGTGACCCGAGCGGTTAACGGGGGTGCTGGTGTTGTATATATGTACGGCAATTATGCAGGAGATTGCATGAACTTCGATATGGCAGCCGAGCTTGCGGAGATGGAGGATATCCCGGTCCAGACGGTGCTGGTAACCGATGATGCAGCTTCAGCACCGCTATCGCAAGCAGATCGCCGTCGTGGGATTGCCGGAGGCTTTCTTGTTTTTAAAACGGCGGGAGCGGCAGCCGATCAAGGCTATACGCTGGATGAAGTAGTCCGCGCTGCCCGTAAAGCCAATGCTAATCTCCGGACGATGGGTGTGGCCCTGAGCCCATGCGCCGTGCCTCAGACGGGTAAGCCAAGCTTTGTGCTGGGCGAGGATGAGATGGAAATTGGCTTGGGCATTCACGGAGAGCCGGGCATTGAGCGTGGAACACTCAAGACAGCGGACGAAGTGACGGATGCACTGCTGGAGCGAATCCTCGAGGATATGCCGATCACTGCAGGGGAACGGGTAGTGGTTATGGTCAACGGGCTCGGATCGACGCCGCATATGGAGTTGTTCGTTGTGTATCGCCGCGTGGCGAAGCGACTGGAAGACTTGGGTGTGAGCATTCACCGTGCCTTTGTGGGGGAATATGTGACCTCGCTGGAAATGGGAGGCTGCTCCGTGTCGGTTATGAAGCTGGACGATGAGTTGATCCGGCTGATCGATCATCCGGCAGATACACCGATGTATGTGCAGCAGTAAGGGCTCATCTAATGTTAACGATGTCTTGCTAAAGCAAAGCATTGAGGAGGGAAAGTTAATGAAAGTGAACATGGAGCAATGGAAAAGTCTCTTCGGTCATATTGCCTTGCGAATCGAAGAGGAGAAAGAAGGGTTGTCCGAGCTGGACAGGGCAGTGGGCGATGGTGATCATGGGGTTACGATGTCGCTAGGCTGGGAAGCTATCGTTGAAGCAACGGCTGCATTCGAAGGGGGGGATTGCGGAGCCTTGTGCAAAAAAATCGGAATGACCTTCCTGAATGCGGTCGGATCGTCGGTAGGACCGCTGTATGCCACGGCCTTTCTGCGTGGAGCAGCGGTGCTTCAAGGAAAAGAGGAGCTGGAGGAGGAGGATATCGTTCAGTTTTGGTTGGCTGCGGTGAAGGGGATTCAGGAACGTGGCAAAGCCCAGATCGGCGATAAAACCATGATGGACGCCTGGCTTCCTGCGATGGACGCTCTCCAACAAGCCCGAGCCGAGGGTCAAGGACTACTGGAGAGCTTGGAAGCGGCCGTGAAGGCTGCTGAGGAAGGCAAACGCTCAACCGCTTTATTAATATCCCGAATAGGACGATCCAGCCGGTTGGGAGAGCGTTCTTCCGGTCATATCGACCCAGGAGCGGCTTCTGCTCATATCATTCTCTCGGCATTTACCGAGGCACTGACCATTCGTAAATGAAAGCTGGGATAGCTATGAACCAATTGATGCTAGACATACTGCATGTAACCCAAGAGGCGGCTCTCGCAGCCAGTCCTTGGGTTGGGCGCGGCCGAAAGATGGAGGCGGATGATGCGGCTACAACTGCGATGCGCAGGGTGCTTCAGCTCATTCCGATGGTCGGCACGGTTGTCATTGGCGAGGGGGAGCTGGATGAAGCACCGATGCTGTATATCGGGGAAAAACTGGGCACTGGTTCGGGGCCGCAGCTGGATATAGCTGTGGATCCTCTTGAAGGAACCAACCTGGTAGCTGGCGGCATGGATAACTCTACTGCTGTGATCGCCTTAGCTCCAAGAGGTGCTTTGCTTCATGCACCCGATATGTATATGGAAAAACTGGCTGTTGGCCGAACGGCTGCCAGGTTCATCGATTTGGAAGCTCCACTTGTGGACAATGTCATCCATACGGCCCGCGCCTTAGGAAAACGCATGGAGAATATGACCGTAATGATCCAATACCGTGAACGGCATCAGCAGGCGATAGAAGCAGTACGCGCTACAGGAGCGAGAGTTCGGCTTTTTGACGACGGTGACGTAACCTGCGCAATTGCTGCGGCTATCGAAAGCAGCGGAATCGATTTGTTCTATGGAATCGGGGGAGCCCCGGAAGGCGTTATTTCCGCGGTTGCTATTCAATGCCTTGGCGGTGAAATGCAAGCGAGGCTGCTCCCGGCTACAACTTTTGAGCATGAGCGTTGTGTCGGCATGGGACTTAGCGATCCGAATCGAGTGCTGACACTAAGAGATATGGTTGCCACCGAAGAATGTATATTTGCCGCTACTGGAATTACACCGGGATTGTTATTGAATGGGATAACTACAGAGTCAGGATTAGGAGCGGTTACCCACTCTTTATTAACCGGTGGTCAACCGAATGCAGTTCATTTTATCCGTACGGTCCATTCGTCAAGAGAAGTAGGGTGAAAGAACGGAGGTATGGCTGGCAATGATAAATATAGGTTCAGGCTTAAAAGGAAGGATAGTTAATCTATGAGTGGAATTCGCATGATAGTCAGTGATTTGGATGGAACGCTGCTGTCCGAGGACAACAGAGTAACTGACACGGTTAAAGACGCCATCGATCGATTTCGATTAGCCGGTGGGCTGTTTACAATTGCTACTGGCCGTTTCGGTCCAAGTACCGAAAGTATAATCAAACAGCTGAATATTGATATTCCTTTTATTTTATGCAACGGAGGCGTGCTGGCGAATCAGGATCGTGTATTAGAGATGGAGATGATTACCCTGGAAGAGACTTCATCTTTTTTATTGGAATGTGACAGGCTCGGGGTGACCGTCATGCTGTTTCGAGAGGATGGACTTCATGCGATCCGGCATTCGCCACAATTGGAATTATTTGAACAAAAAGAGGGAATTCGCAGCTCTTTAATACATGCGCTTGCTGACGATTGGCTTACCACCCCTGTCCAGAAGGTCGTTATGGTCGGAGATGTGAAGCAGATAAGGGAAATCTGGCAAAAGCAACAAAGCAGCTTTCGCAAGCAATACGCTATTACACAGTCTGAGGATGACTTATTTGAAATTCTACCGCCCTTTCAAAGCAAGGGTACGACTCTGAAAAAACTGATGACCTTGATGAATTTAGAGTCGCGGGAGGTCATGAGCATCGGCAACCAAATGAATGATCTGGATATGCTAGAAAACTCCGGAATTGGCGTAGCCGTAGCCAACAGTCACCCCGAGCTTAAAAAGAAGGCTTCCTATGTGTGCAGCAAAAGCTATGGTGAAGGCGTAGTGGAAGCAATGGAACGATTTGTATTCAATTCAACGATTGTACGGAGGGATGCATGATGAAAGTAAAAGGTATCGCACACAGAGGCTGCCCTAGCCGTTATCCTGAAAATACGCTGATTTCATTTAAGGAGGCAGTGAAGCTCTCTTATTCATATCTGGAACTGGATGTTCAGCTTAGCAAGGATGGCGTACCCGTGATTATCCACGATACATCAGTGGACCGCATGACAAACGGGCAAGGGCGGGTAAAGGATTTGACCTTGGTTGAGCTCAAGGAACTGCGGATAGGGGGAACCGAGCAAATTCCTACTCTGGAAGAGGCCTTGACTTTGCTGAGGGATCAACTAATCATTGACATTGAACTCAAGCAGATGGGGAATCTGTATCCTGGATTAGAAGAAAAGGCATTGACTATGGTACAAGAGATGGGGATGCTGGATCAGGTGTTTTTTTCCTCCTTCGATCATTATTCTATGGTAAAGCTAAGACAGTTGGAGCCTAAAGCTGAAATTGGGTTGATCAATCATAGTGCCAGCCCGGCCTTATTCCCATTCCTAAAAGAGCTGAATGCCCGATATTTGTCGATTAATTTGGACTATGTCACCCCGGAGCTGATTCAACGTTGTGAACAGGAAAATATAATCTTTATCCCTTACCCGGTGGACCAGGAGGAGGATATGCAGGATATGCTCCGCTATCCATCAGTACTCATTTGCACGAATGAGCTGGAAAGATGGGCTTCTATATCGTCAGTTGGATAATAGCAGTTATATGCTCGGTTCGGGGAATAACACAATTCTATAGCTCGTGGCGCAAAGGCCAGCGCTGCTATTTACAGCGTGATCGAGACGAAAAATGGTCTGCATTCTTTTCGGTACCTCGTGTACGTATTTGAACAGTTGTCCCAGCTTACCACTCCCCAGCCTCCTAAGGCACTGGAACCCTTGATGCCGTGGTCGCCGTTGCTGCCGGACTCTTGCCGCCTTACGTAATCTTCATTCATCATATACGTGCTCCCATCTAAATAATAGGTGGGGGCTATTTGACATTCTCCTTAAGCATAGTTCTCTGAACCTATATTTGGTATAATCAGAAAAGACAGATTTCGAGCAAATTCTTCAGCCGATGAAGCAAATTTGGGGTTGCTTATTCATGTGGACTTTTATTAGTTTTATGAGCTTTATGGCATTTCTAGCTTGCTTAATAGGGGGTATCGTCTCAACTTTCCAAAAGAATGGTTTACATACAAAATACTTTATTCTTACGGGATCCTTGTTAGTATTGTTCATCCTATTAGTAATCGCATCTCCCAAAACCAGTACAGACTCTAACATTATTGCTTCTGTCGCCCCAGTTCCTGCTCCAGGCAAAGCTGAATTGGATGCCGCCACCAAGAGTGCTAGTGCCGAGAAATCCCAAGCTAAGCTGAAATCAGAAACTGAAGCCAAGAAAAAAGTGGAGCAAAAGAACAATAACCTACCAGTATCACTGGGGATGTATCCTGAACAATTTCAAGACGTCTTTAATGATATCGCTGGTAAGTTTCAGCCCGTCTTTAATATTGACTCCATAAATGTTGAAGAAGGCAACGCTTTGAATGCATTCTCTTACATGCTTAAAGATGAACTGGGTATTATAGGCTTGGTAAACAAGCATGACGGCAACCTGCAAAGCCTGGCAATAGCAGGGAAGGAAGACGGAAGCATAGATACAACTAAAGCGTTGACAACAGCCATTCACGTACTCATCAAAGCTACGAATGTAACCATGTCTTCTAAAGAAATAAGTGCTTTAATGGATGAACTGGGCATATTTGATGGTAATGCTAAGAAATTGAATAAATCAATAATCCTGAATGGAGTAAGATATTCTACAGGTTATACTGAGAAATTCGGCGTGTCTCTTATGATTAGTAATGCTAATGATGCTAATTATGCAAGATGAAGCTTTTAAAGACCAAGATCCTCCCGGCGGCATTTGTCCATATTCGGACAATTAAGGTTATTCAATGTAACGGAAATGAGTAGCGTGTAACTGATACCTGACTGAAAATGTGGAATGACCGTAACGCATAGGTTTTCTCTGCATAAAAAGAGCTGGCCGGATCGATCTGACCAGCTCTTTGCCTTTTCTTACTTCAAGCCGTTGATCCGTTCCTGATCGTGCCAAGAGCTGTGTCAATTGTAAGAAAAGGCCGCCATGAGTTCTAAAATAGAAGTAAGCGTCAAGAAGTCCCACCTGCGCATGTCATGAGGACTTTTTGACGTTTACTTTTTAGTTGAAATAAAGAGATCCCTTGCTTTTTCGCGAGGGATCTCTTTATTTATATAAATTATGGGGCTAAGGAGCGGCAGGCGAATTAATTTCATTCGATGACAAATATTTTTCTAATTTTAACCTTGTTTCTGCACGAGCTGTGTATATCATCACCCTCATATCAGGATCATTGGGGATTTGGAGGGTAATATGATCAAACTCCAGGTGGCCCATGGCAGGATGCTCCACTTCTTTATATCCTTCAAGAGAACCAGGGGCTTGATGCAGCAGCCATAGCTGGTTAAACTCAGGGCTTACCCGTTTAAGATCTTCAATTAATCCGTTAAATGACGAATCTTCAACGTAACGGGCTGATGCAGTGTGGAATTCCACAATGATTCCTCGGGCGGTTTGTTCCCAATTATTGAAGCGTTTCTTCCATCCCGGGTTAGTAAAAAGTCGCCAGATTAAGTTGAAATCATGAGGCGGTGACGCTTCGGAAATAGAGAAAATCTCATCTGCAGCATCATTCCAGGCCACAAAATCCCAGCGTCTGCCCAAAACATATGCAGGATTCGGATTAAGGTCATCCAGTATCCTTTGGTAGGCTAATCCGATACCTTCTACTTGAGGAGACAAGTTGGGTGGCAATGATTCGCCCGCAAGAAAAAAAAGATGACGGCGTTCATTGGGACTAAGCCTTAGAGCCTTAGAGCCGTAGCAAGACTTTCCAGTACTTGTACTGATGGGCGGACATCACGTCCCTGCTCCAGCCATATGTACCAGGATGTGCCGATATTCGCCAGTTGTGCGACCTCCTCCCGACGTAATCCGGCTGTTCGGCGGCGAGTACCAACCGGTAATCCTACATCATCCGGAGAAAGGCTGGACCTTCGTTTACGCAAAAAATCACCTAGAGCTGAGCGGCGCTCGCTATCGTTCATTTCAACCCCTCCTTAATCCTAGTACTAGTAAACCTATGATCAAGCAGCATCTCGTCACAAGTGTATTATGAAATTATACTCAAGAATAGAAATTGCTTCAATCAATACCAATACCAGATTAAAGGAGATAGGTCATGCAAACAACAACTCGTCAAAAAAACAATAATTGTGAGGGAATGCTTAGCAATAAGGTAGCTCTGGTTACAGGCGCCAGCCGAGGCATCGGAGCAGCCGCAGCCAAACTCTTCGCCGAAGAAGGCGCGTTGGTTACGCTCATCGCAAGAACAGAAGCAGCACTGCGCTCTGTAGTAGAGGAAATTACCGCGCATGGAGGGAGAGCCGATTACATTGTCGCCGATCTGGCCAATTCCGCCAGCATCGAACGGGCGGTTCAAATGACAGTAGAACGTCACGGCCGTCTCGATATAGCGTTCAATAACGTCGGTATTTTGATCCCCGTATCGCCCCTAGCAGAGGTCAAAGAAGAAGATTTCGACCTTCTTAACGCTGTAAATTACAAAGGTATCTGGGTAGCAATGAAAGCTGAAATCAAAGCTATGCTCAGTACCGCTGGCGCCGGTGCCATTCTCAATAACAGCAGCGTGGGCAGCTTTATAGGAAATCCGGGGTTGTCTGCATACGCAGCCTCCAAACGGGCTGTTAATAGTCTGACCGAAACGGCCGCCATTGAATACGGGCCTGCTGGCATTCGGGTGAACGCAATCGCACCTGGCACCACCATGACGGAGATGATCGAGCAATGGGTTGCTCAAGATCCGGCAATTATCGAAAAAAACAACTCATTGACGCCTCTTAGACGTGCTGCCGATCCTAATGAGATTGCGCAAGCGGCTGCCTGGCTTCTGAGCGATCATGCCTCTTATATAACCGGCGTTGTGCTTCCGGTGGACGGCGGCAGAAGAGCCTGATCCCGGCAAAGCGGGTGCCCCAAAAGGTCTTTTGACCTGGGGCACCCTTTTGTATGCTATGAGATACACGTGAACGAACCCTTCCTTCAAACGCTGCTACCCCAATTACAAATCTGGCAAAAGATGCAGCTTCCACTTCTCCTCAGAGCTGCAGGATAACCATGAGATTGTACAAATGATGAATCATTTGTACGTTATCAGAATAAATGACGAACACGGGATACTTCATGTTTCCATGCGGGTTTAGGCGGGACAGTAGATGTATGACCATGATAATAATGTTGAAAACACGCAGATCAAGATGCGAAGAATCTTTGCGTTAAAACGTTGCGTTACCAAGCTTTAAAGATGTTTGTAGGAGTTACAAGGAAATCAAAAAAACCGCAATTTCAAAGGGTGTTAGTGAATCCGAAAAGTTTAATAACACATCTTTACGAAAATAGAACGAGTGGATAGCTAATCTAAAAAGGCCGGAGTAATTGCCCCCGGCCTTTTTGTTATGCCTTGCCTTAATAACCGACCGAAAGGTGTTTGCCTAACTTCTCGACAAAGAAAAGAGCCTAACAGAATAAGCTTGAAAAGAGGCTATCCCAAAAGTCACGGGGACAGCCCTGTTTTAAATAGTCAAACAAAAAGAAATCAACATCACCTTGTCCTCTTTGTCATTCGGAGAATAGTAACAGCTGTTCTTGTCCTGCTAACATTAACAGAACCTAAACAGCAGGAGCAAAATTAAGCTGATGTTAATCCATTCGTTTAGGCTCCGTTTCGATGAGGCTGGTAGGATAGGAAATGAGCATCCTATTGGAACCGCGACGAATCTGTTGACTTATCGTATAAGGTGTTCCGTGATATCGCCTGGGGCTTGCCCAGCAAGAGATCCCAAGAGCGAGATGAGCTAAGTGTTATTTTTTATGGGTAATTACCAGAAGGAGCTTATACGCAGATGAAAAAAATTAGCGCTTTATTTATTTTCCTATTCTTGCTCACTTCTATATTCTCCTCCGTTCATGCAGCAGAGAAAGCCTTGTTCATGTGGCTAAATATCATTTCACTAGAAGGAGCTTATATGCAGATGAAAAAAATTAGCGCTTTATTTCTTTCCCTATTCTTGCTTACTTCTGTATTCTCTTCCGTTCATGCAGCAGAGGAAACCTTGTCCATATGGCTAAATGGTGAGCAAATCCAGTTCAGCAAGTTCGAACCCATAATAGATAATGAGCATAGACGATTGCTCAAGACTGCTATAAGATAACTAGCAAGTCGCTCCTAAACCTATTTGGTCAATCCGAGGAGAGCGTGGAAATCGCGACCTTCCTTGCTTCAGACCGGGCGGTATACATCACAAGCTCCAACTACGTGGTCGACGACGGCGCGTCCGCCTGGTAGCGCGTTGGGAGCTCGGGCAATTAAAATTTAAATAAAATAACGATTAAACTGCACCTGAACATTGCCCATAAAGCAATGTTTTTTTATTTTGAATCATTCGCACGCGGGAATGGGATAAAGTTTTGCTCTATTATGACATCAAGTTCTTGTCAAAGGGGATCTTCTGGAATAATGAGCCTTTCTTGGTACCCCAAATGTCGGTTAGGGCTTGAAAGGATAGGTTTGTCTTGCATTTTGCCGGTTGTGTGAGGGGGCCATTCGATAGTTTTTATCTATAGTAATAATAGAAACAACGATATTGATTACTTTTCGGTACAAGGTTAAGGTAAGGAAACCCTTTGAAGAGGGTGGAAGCATGGACATTTGGTATCTATCGTTTATGGAGCTATCCATACGTATAGTTTTACCCGCTACTAGCCACAATATGCAGGAGATTAATTGGTTTTGAGCGGGAATGGAGCCATCAAGCTGACAAAGGATAATAAGGGCATTCCGCTTATACTCTTCAATTTCCGCTTCGTATGGGATTCATGTCCCACGGGTCTTTTGTATAATCAGAAATCTTCGTTCTTCAATTGTGAGTATACCCAATGAATCATGTTTCTATTTATATAGAGGGTGATCGGCTAACTGGTTCATAGAAGGTATATTATCACCAGTTGAGAGGACTTGCTTGCCAATAAGCATTTTAATTTGCTAGTTAATTGGATAATACAATACAAAGAAAGTGGTGACTTTTTATGCAAACATTAGCTGCCGGACAGAAACAAAGAAGCATGGGATCCGTGCAATTCCTGCCAGTTAATTTATTCGGGGCAGTTATGGGTATCTCTGGTTTGTCTTTGGCTTGGCGACAAGCGAGCAAGCTATTTGGCACTTCCCCCGTCATCGCTGATATTATTGGAATTGTTGCGGTTCTTATGTTTATCGCGTTAAGCATAGGTTATATTTCTAAATGGGTTTTGTACCCTCAGAAAGTGGTAGGCGAATTCACGCATCCTATCTCAGGAAACTTTTTTGGTACGATCACGATTGCGATTCTATTGCTTTCTTCCGTGTTAGGTACCTACAGCCAATTATTAGGCCAAGCTTTTTGGATTTTCGGTACAGCGACCACTTTAGTGCTTAGTTTTGTCTTCGTTTCACGATTGTTAAAGGGGAATCAAGAACCAGGAAATGCGGTTCCTCCATGGCTTATTCCTGGGGTGGCAACGATCGACGTGTCCGTCGCGGGCGGAACGATGCCGTTTCCTTGGGCGCATGAAATTAATCTGTTGTCCTTAGCGATCGGCGGAATTGTTGCTTTAGTTTTCTTTACTTTGATCGTATCCAGATTGATCCATCAGGCTCCACTGCCAGTTGGATTAACGCCTTCCATGATCATCATGATTGCACCGTTTGAGGTTGGCTTTCTTGGCTATACGAATATCATGCAACGAATTGATCAGTTCGCATCTATCTTGTTTTACTTTGGCTTGTTTTTATTCATCGTCCTGTTTTTTAAAGTCTTCAAAAAGTCTGTACCGTTCGGTGCTTCTTGGTGGGCTGTAAGCTTTCCGATGGCTGCGCTTAGCAATGCCGCTTTGAAGTATGCGATGTTCGTGCAGTCCTGGCTGTTAATCGCTATCGCCGCGGTTATTCTGGCATTGGTTAGTTTTGTTCTAATCGTTCTGTTTATTCGAACGCTTAACATTTTGTTCAATGGCAAATTGCTTAATGGATGAGATAAGTTCATGTTTCCAATAAAGGCGTAGGTAATCGTATACAGATTAGTTCGTCATGAGTCCCTTTTCGAAATCTCGGAAAGGGACATTTATATTTGGTTTTACTAAGAATTACTTCGGATCGGCTACAGTAAGTTGGACAGATAAATTGAGGGCTAGTAGAATAAGCCATTAGACAAGGAGCGAAACTACTATGCCCAAAGAAAGACGTAAATTCACAGACGAATTCAAGAGCCAGATGGTATAATTTGAGCGCATCAGCCTTAGATCGGTGGACTAAACAAAGTCAAAACTCAGGAACGTTCACGGAGAAGGCCAATCGTACTCCTGAGGAAAAAGAGCTCATCACCCTTCGTAAAGAAAATCAACGGCTGACGCTCTTGGAGGACCCGGATTATGCGGAATGTCTATTGATGAATCGAGAGCAAGTCAGTAACCGTGGATAAATGATCAAGACAAAGGTAATGGAATTGATCTGAATAACAGAAGGGGGTATCCCAAACTACCATGGCCTGACGGCGACCACTATGAATGAAAATGTCTATGCTTGTGAATCTATTTAATCCGTAATGGAACTGTCGCAATAACATAGAGAAACATGAAATGGTTTCTGCAAGATGTTCTTCAGAGTGTCACCGAAAGAATAAGGGTTTGCTCGGCATCGTGATTTTGGTAATATTCCATTAGGCAGGAAAACGGACAGTCCTTCTTCCTGCCAAGATGGCCAAATGAACGGGACGAGGTGGACCGAACTTATGAATCATGAACAATTAATTGAGCTAGGGCTCAGCTACTACGGCACCAGCCTAAGGTATCCGTTCGACCCGCATATGCCGGTCCTGTATGTCCGCAATAAAATGTTCGCTTTGCTCGGCAATCAGCAGGGCGTGGAGAGCATCAATCTGAAAACATCACCAGACGAAGCTTGGCTGCAGCGCGAGAGCTATCCCGGGGTTGTCATTCCCGGGTACCACATGAACAAGACTCACTGGAATACCGTTATTCTTAACGGTACGGTGCCTGAAGACGTCATTGTAACGATGCTTTGGGAATCCTACCAGCTCGTCGTCGCCAAGCTCCCGAAATCGGAGCGGCAAGGACTTATCGGATTGTAGGCGAGAGGTACGATCCGAAGTCCGACCCGAAAGAACAAGATGACGCGCGCTGGTAAAGCGTCTGCATCTTGTTCTTGTTAACCGAGCCAAAATCTCCTTAGCGTTTATTTCTGTTAAATCGTTAGCTGAATGGGAAGAAACTTGTTTTATACTAAAATATGGAAAATAATAAAAGGAGAACAGGCAAAAGGAGAAGTTCTGTCCGAGACACCTGGAAGAGACAGCGGGGAGTGGTGCATCGAAGCACACCCGGGCAAACGGAATGTTAAGCTTTTCATGAAGAACGAACGCTCCTGCCACCGGGGGCGTTTTTTTGTGCGACTGGCCATGAGGCTGCTTTTCCCGATTGTCAATGCCTGGCACGGGTGCTAGACTGAATGGGACAACAAGGATAGATCGACAAGTAGAGATCGGGTGGGATCGCGCGGCAGGTAACCAAATTCAGACTTTTTTAATGAAAAGAGGGAACTTATGGAACGGACACGCAATCGGACTGAGGGACAAGGCAAGCGAAATAGCCCGGTCCGCCCCACGGAAACGAATCGGGATATCCCGGCTACGATGTGGTCGCATGTGCTGCAATTGCAGGAGACGGTGGGAAATCGAGCGGTCGGTCAATGGCTAACCCGTTCCCAAACCCCTTCGACGACGATTCAAATGATGAGAGACAGAGATACGTTTCTCACTCAACATACTCCTCGGGAAGGGCAAAACGAACTGCTTGAGCAGATTGCCGGGCAACTGGAGCAATACCGGTCGCTCAGCAGTGAAAACGACGCAAATGGTCAAATGCGACTGCATGCCTTGAAGCAATTAGATACGCATATCCACAGTTGGATGAATACATTCGTTGAAAGGAAGATCAATGAAGTTCCGAACGGCACCTTGCTGATGTCGTTGCTGAGGGAAAGCGAGGACGAGCACCACGAACTTGTTAAGGAAATCGCGCGGCAAGAAGCGCTTGTTCCGATCGACACGGCCGGCATGGGAGACGAGGCCATCGAAACCGTCCATACGATTTGGCGGGAAATCGTGGCGGGAGCAGGCAACATTAAAATTTTGGAAAAAACGGAAGGATTTCGTGACCGGATGTTGGCCGCTATCGCTAAGCTGCTGCAGGGGCCGAACGGCCGGAAGTTGATTGCCGAGCTGAATGCAGCGCAGGACAGCGATAAAAAACAGGTTATTTTGTCTTCCAATTTTGCCACAGAGTTGACTAACACCGGCATCGCTGATACGACTTCAAACGAGGCGATCCCGCGGAGCGATCTGGAATTGAAAGATAAACGCTACAGTTTCAAACCCGCTAAAGATGACGAACTGACGGGAGTAGATATGGCTGCAATTCCCGAGTACGGGGGAGAGGTGGGAGACGCCTCCGCAATCAATCGGTTTTTACATGAGAACCGCGGGCAGCCCTATTTCAAATTCAATGGCAAAGTATATAAGACCGGCCAATCAACGGGCAGCCTGGTACGCATTAACAACGAAGGGATGAAAAAAATGGTCGGCCAAGAGAACCAGGAAATTGCCACGCCGGAATTTGTCACGGTCGGCCATGAATTGGGGCACGCGTCCCGTTTCATGAAAGGGATGGTGCCTGATTCCTTTGTCGGCGTCGACCAGTTTGGCGTGGGAGGCAAGGCAGACAAGAAGCTGTGGCATAACTCCGAGGAATACCTGAATATTAATTCGGTGGAAAATGAGGTTCGCGACGATCATGGCATCGGCAAAAGAAAGTATCATGTTGGGTCGGTCGACGATGTGAATAAGCAGGTATTGCACGAGCGGTATGACCTGCGCCGTACGGCTTTGTTTAACCGGTTTGAATGGGCTGTAAGCCAATTATTCAATCATAGAGAGGCGAACAGAGTGCTCAGAGCCGAATTCGTGGAGCCGCAAGCTGATTTCGGCGACCCCGATGCCATAGCATTGCTGATGCGGCAGCTCGATGAGCTCGAACCGATTCTGTCCGCTTTGGAACCGTTGAAGGGCAAAACGCCGGACGCTCTGTACACTAAAGCTAATAAGGCCGTCAAAGTGCGGCTGGGCGATGACGAGCCATTTCAGGAGTATAAATTTTTATTCGAGCAGGCGATCGAAAAGGCGCCACTCGACGGACTTGCCGCAGAGCTGGGCCGATTGTATGAATTGGCGAAAGGACGGAGCATGAGCATGGAGTTCAAGGTGGCCTCATTGCTGGAGGATGTCGATTTCGACTTCACCTTTTAGGAAGAAGGAGGCAAAGCCCAACGAATAAGTAACTCCTGACTATTCGCACATTTGTCCGCCGGACTATTCAACCTGATTCCGGGATCTTTTCACCCAATCTTTCCAAAATGCCGGGAATTGGATCGAGTAAGGCAAATAGCGGGAAGAAGCATTCAAAAAGGATTTTGAGTGAGCAAACCCTTAGCATTTCAGAGGTTGGCTTTAGCGATGTTATCTTACTCGATACGAATTATTCATTCCAATGCATTTTATGTTATGATTTCAGTGACACGAAGGAATGAATGGAGAGTGCGATATGGAACTACTTCAACTACGATATTTTCTTACATTAGCTCGATTGGAGCATGTGACCGAAGCTGCGCAAAGTCTGCACGTTACGCAATCGTCACTAAGCAAAACGATCCAACGCTTGGAGGAGGATTTAGGGGTCCCCCTATTCAATCGAATAGGGAGGAAGCTGCGATTGAATGAGTACGGAAAAAGATTCCTTCACCGTGCAGAAAGAGCTTTGTTTGAATTGGAGCAGGGGAAGCAGGAGCTTAGTGATTTATCCAGCCCGGAATATGGCACACTCGAATTGGCGGTGACCGCCGCAAGCAAGCTGCCAAATATCCTTCGAGAGTTTCGGAAAAAGCGCCCCAATGTTCAATTTCATGTACAAATGCTGACAACACAGGAAATGGTTACGCTTCTTCATAGAGGAGAGGTCGATTTTTGCTTGTCTTCGCCTTCAATACAAGGGGACGACATTGAATGCCAAATCGTGTACTTAGACCCGATTCTAGTAGCTGTTCCCAAAGGGCATCGTCTGGCAGAACAAAGCAACGTATCCTTGGCAGAATTAAAGGATGAATGGTTTGTCGGTGTAAAAAAAGGCTACGGTACTCGCGATCTAGTGGACTCTATGTGCAAATCGGTTGGATTTGCACCTAAATACGTATATGAGGGAGATGAACCTGCTAGGCTAACCGCTCTTGTGGAAGCAGAAATTGGCATAGCTTTTATACCAAGTACAGCAAGAAATCCACAGGAACATATCTGTTATCTCAAATTAGAGGACCACGAGTTGGTCCGGGAGATTGCTTTGTTATGGCACAAGAGTAGATACATTTCGCGGATTGCTCAGGAATTCCGTAATGTAGTATTAGAATATTTTGGGTCGATATCCAAAGAGACAATGTAATCATGATGTACCACTAATCCATAATAAATACTGTCGAGGTGTCTCGACATTCTGAGTATGCGGTGATTTTGCCGCATGCTTTTTTACGCATTTATGAGCCCCTTATAGAACTCCGATACATGTCGCATCCACCGCTCATTCCTTTAAATCAATGATATTATTACATAAAATGCATTGGATCATAGATATGTTTTCAAGTAAGATACCAATAGGAATGATAATCATTTTCAATTAGGGGAGTTTAAAAAACTACATGCCAATCGTCAGAAAAAAAGGAGGAATTCTGCTCTCAGTTACCTTGGTTGGAGAAGTTTGATAGGTTTCGTGGATATAGTTTTGAAATACTAGTTAATACAATAATGAGGTGAGTACTATGTTAACTGTCAATATTAAGGATTGCTCCTCGTGGGATCAAGTCTGGCAACACACGCAAAAACAACACGGGGATCTAGCGATCACTATGTGGAATAACCGAGCGCAATCTTTTGCCGGGAACGTCCTTGGAGATGCGGGAAAAAAACGGACAGAGCCGATCATTCAATGGCTGGAGCAGCTTGGCGTAAGTTTCGAGGGCGCCACGGTACTGGACATCGGTTCCGGTCCTGGAGCTTTTGCCGTCCCTTTTGCCCTGCGTTCGGCTCAGGTGACGGCGCTTGATCCTTCTTCGGCGATGCTCGAACTGCTGCAGCAAAATGCACACAGCCACGGCGTCGTCATCGACGGAAAGGAGGCATTATGGGAAGACATTCATGTCGATCGTGAAGGCTGGAACCAGGCCTTTGATCTCGTATTCGCCTCCATGTGCCCGGCCATCAGCAGTTGGCAATATCTCGAAAAGGCGTTGCAATGCGCCCGAAAGTATTGCTTTCTAAGCATGTATGCTGGAAAAAGGGAGCATAACCTCATACGTGAGTTATGGCCGTTGCTGATGGGAGGAGAACAGCCAGACATGCGTTTGGATATCGTCTACATGCTGAATATACTCTATGCCCGTCAATATCAATTCGAGTTTCGCGTGTTCGAAGAACAACGTGACGTTCTGATGTCGCCTGAGGAGGCGTTGGAATCCATCATGAAATTACTGCCCGTTCATCGTATCCCGATTGTTGCCGACACGAAACAAAAGGTACAAAGCTACGTAGCAGAGAAATATCCGAATTCGGTGCCGATACAGACCGCAACACGATTTGGCCATATTCTTGTGACTTTATAGACTGGAGGGATTCAAATTGAAATCCGTTAAGATCATCGTTCTTTTTTTCTTTGCTATTGTACTATCAGCTTGCTCCCAAAAAGTGCCTGCCTCGGACGTGAATACAGTAAGCCAAGCTGCCCCGCTTGTCATCCGTTTGGCGGGCGGCGACTACGGTCTCCCGTCTCCGTTTACCCATTCCACACGAGGTCCGGGTTTGTACAATATGTATTTGCTGTTTGACGGACTTCTGGAAAAGGACGAGAAGGGTCTGATTCCGTGGCTGGCCACCGATTGGAAAATCGAAAAAGGCGGAAAATCCTATTTATTTACGATCCGTGACAATGTACACTGGCATGATGGCACCCTATTAACGGCAGAAGATGTCAAGTTTTCCTATGACTATTATTTGAAACACCCCCCTGTCCGCAATATGCTTGTCGAAGGAAAAGAAACGTTTGTGGAAAAAGTAGAAATCGTCGGAAAAAACCAGGTGCGAATTACCGTCAAGCAACCCAACGCCTCATACTTGGAGAAAATTGGATTTTCCATGAAAATTATCCCGAAGCATATTTGGGAAGGTGTTGATAATCCAGTCTCGATGACGGATCCAAAAGCGCTTGTAGGATCAGGCCCTTACACGCTTGATGATTACAATGGCGGACAAGGGACATATCGCTTCAAGGCGTTTGACCCTTATTGGGGTCCAAAACCTCGTGTCGATGTCATCGAACAAGTTCCGGTCAGCGAACCGGTATTGGCTTTTGAAAAGGGAGAACTTGACATCGCAGAAATTACTCCGGATGTGTTGTCCCGCTTTCAAAATAACCCGGAATATCGCGTGATCCAAAACCCACCATTTCATGGAGTGCGTCTCAACTTTAATATGGAAAAGCGGCCTGAATTGAAAGACAAAGCCGTCCGCCAGGCATTTGCCTATGCGATTGATCAGGCGGACTTGGTGGAGAAAGTGCTTCGGGGTGCGGGAATACCGGGAAGCGCCGGATATTTGCCTCAAGAACATCCTTACTACAACAACAAGATCAAACCCTATCCGTTTGATCCGGCCAAAGCGAAACAACTGCTTAACGGCAAGGAGCTTACGTTTAAACTGAACATCCCGAATACGGAACAAACCGTGCGGACCGCCGAACTGATCAAAATCAGTCTGAAAAAAGCCGGGATTGTGCTCAACGTTCAAACGTATGATACGAAAACAAACGATGAAATGGCTCGTAGCGGAAACTATGAGTTAACCTTGAGTGTGACAGGCGGCTGGGGAGGGGACCCGGATCTATTGCGCATGACTTTTGCTACGAATCCAAACAGTCAAGGCTCTTCAGGAACGATCGGTTATAAGAATGAAGCAATCAATCAACTGGCGGCCAAGCAAATGGTGGAACCGGATGAGAACAAGCGTCATGAAATCATCAACCAACTACAAGAACAGATTGCGGAAGAAGTCCCTGCACTCACGTTGTTTAACCAGAAATCGTATTTTGTGTTTCGTCCGAACAAATTTGACGGCTGGATGTACATGTATGATCACCATTACGCCCAACACAGCAAGCTGACTTATTTAACCAGAAAGTAGTGGAGCGATGTTCGTATCTTCGCGATTTATTAAAAAAATACTGCATTTTTTATTGGCCTTGCTGCTTCTCGTGATGATCAATTTTGCGATCCCACGGTTAATGCCAGGGGATCCGTTTCTAATGCTCAATACGGAGGACGGCTCGACCTCGGTTTCCTATACGGAAGAACAACTGTCACTCTACTATGCGTTCTACGGGCTTGACAAGCCGCTTCCAATCCAATTTGTGACCTACATTGGCGGTCTTTTTCATGGTGATTGGGGATACAGTCTATTTTATAAGAAAGCCGTGCTGCCGATGATCATGGATCGAATTGGCTGGACGCTATCGATGGTAGCTGCAGCGCTTGTGATCAGTACGGTTATCGGTTCCGTCTTGGGCTGTCTGTCGGCCTGGCAGCATAGAAAAGCAATGGATCAGTCCATGTATATCGTATTTGTCCTGTTAGCCGAAATTCCCGGTTTTATATTTGGCGTCCTCCTCCTCTTCTGGTTGTCTGCCACCTTGGACTGGTTTCCGCTTTCAGGCGGAAAAAGCTATTACCAATCATTTTCGAGTTGGGTGGAGCTTGCGGCGGATCGGGTGCATCATGCAGCGCTTCCAGTTTTGACGTTGTCTTTCTCGAGGGTCGGCGCATCCTATCTATATTCGCGTAGCAGCATGCTGTCAGTGCTGGATAAAGTTTACTTAACAACCGCAAGAGCAAAGGGGTTAAACCCGTCGACTATTATATTCCGTCATGCCTTTCGCAACGCGCTTCCGCCTATCGTAACCCGAGTTTTTCTCAGCTTGGGTACCGCGTTAGGCGGTGCTATTTTGGTTGAGAATGTTTTTCGCTATCCCGGTATTGGCCTGTTTATGCAAGAAGCGGTCATGCTGCGCGACTATCCGGTTATTCAGGGAATTTTTCTGATGTTTTCGTTGCTGGTGCTGTCGATGAATGCGTTCGCAGATTTTGTTCTAAGAAAACTGGACCCGAGGGTGAGCGCCACATGAGCATCCTCAGGTTTTTAAACCGCCTATCGATGAGCGGTAAGCTGGCGTTGCTTGTTTTCCTCTTGTATATTTTCGTAGCCGTTTTCGCCAATCTATTGTCCTTACATTCCACATATGAGCCCTCCACCAAAGCTCTCCAGCCGCCTGACAGAACGCATTGGCTGGGCAGCGACGATTTAGGAATTGATTTGTGGGCCCAATTGGTTCAAGGAACACGAACCAGTCTGCTTATCGGGCTAGGCACAGCATGCTTGGCCGGTATTGGTGGAGCGCTGCTTGGCATGCTGTCAGGGTATAAGGGTGGTTGGCTGGATCGGCTTATCATGCGATTGGCTGATGCGGCGCTGGCATTGCCTTCCTTGCCGATTATGATTGTATGCGGCGCATTTTTCGGGCCCAGCCAGTTCAATATTTTATTGATTTTATCCCTCTTTACGTGGATGACACCGGCTCGTCTGGTTCGAGCTAAAGCTCTCGCACTCAAGGAAGAGCCTTATGTGTGGTTGTCCCGCAGTTATGGTGCTTCATTGTGGCATATCATTACGCATCATTTTCTGCCGTCACTGACACCTTTAATGTTGGTAAGCTGCATGCGCTTGGTGAATCACGCTGTGATTGCTGAAGCCAGCTTATCCTATCTCGGTTTGGGCGATCCGCTATCCAGAAGCTGGGGATTGATTTTGCATCATGCAGTGCAATTTAAAAGCATCTATTACACGCCGTTTTGGAAGTGGTGGGTGGTTTCACCTTTGGCTGCTCTGTTATTATTTGTACTCTCTCTTGCTCTCCTTACCCGGGAGTTGGAGAAAAAGTCGGACTTTGTCCGCGAATAAGGAGGCCTCGATGTTTTCAGTCGCCGTTCAACATTTGAAAATCGCTTACCCGTCCCAAGCTAATCGGCAAAGGGCGATTTACGATCTGTCCTTCACGCTTCGCGCTGGTGAGCGACTTGGTCTTATCGGCGAATCCGGCAGTGGAAAAACGACAGTCGCCCGAGCATTGATGGGCTTGATCCGAGATGAACATATCCACAGTGGTGACATTTGCTATGATGGGGTTTCTTTCTTGAGGCTAAAAGAATCCGAGCGCAATCGCATTCGCTGGAATCAGGCTGCACTCATGTTTCAAAACGGATTGCACGTTTTAAATCCTGTTTTAACACTATCGCAACAAATCGTAGAACCTTTGATCAAGCACAAGAGTATGGATAAGAAAGCAGCGTATGCCGTAGCGGCCGATTACATACGGTTGGTCCAACTAGAAGAGGACATTATGGGCATGTATCCGCACCAGCTTTCCGGCGGCATGCGGCAGCGTTTTTTGCTCGCTATGGCGCTGGCCTGCGAACCGCAGTTGGTGATTCTCGATGAACCTACAACCGCTATGGATACACAGCTTAAGCAAGAGATCATAACCTTGATCGATACGCTGCAGCGACAATTCAGATTTGCACTTTTGGTCATTTCGCATGAATTCCCAGTCATTCAAAGCCTGACAGACAAGTTAATCGTGCTTGATCAGGGTCAGGTGATGGAAGAGGGGCATACAAGCGACTTATTGCAAGAACCACAACATCCTTATACCCTTGGGCTAATTCAGTCTTCTCCGGAACTGAATCCCTATCTTGACTTATGGGGCATTCCATCGCTGCGCCTGCCCCCTGTCCATGGTGGCTGTACGTTTTACAATCGCTGCACGCAAGCGATCGAACGATGTGCAACAGAACGACCTGAACTGCAAGATTGCGGTGAGGATAATCATCGTGTCTCCTGTTTACGCGGTGGTATTGTAACGTTGTTGCAGGCAAACAAAGTGAGCAAAAGGTTTGGGAAGCGCACTGCTTGCCATAACTGCTCGATTTCTATCCGTGCGGGTGAAGCTGTGGCGCTAATCGGTCAGTCCGGTTCCGGCAAATCGACGCTTGGCCTGATGTTGGCAGGATTATTACTCCCGGATTGCGGCGAAATTCTTTTTGAAAATGAACCAGTAAAAATGCAGCAAGTTTCAGCAAAAATGCACGGTATCCAGATGGTTTTGCAGGATCCCTATTCAGCAATTAGTCCTTCCTTTAGGGTCAAGCAGGCCATTCAGGAACCGCTGGATGTGCTCAAACAAGGATCTCAGGCAAACCGTTTAGAGCAAGTGAAGCTTTTGCTGCAACAGGTGCAATTGCCAAATCATGAAGGCTTTCTTGACCAAAAATGCAGCGAATTGAGCGGAGGGCAGCTCCAGCGCGTCGCCATAGCGAGATCCCTGATTTTGCAACCAAAGCTGTTAATTGCCGATGAAATTCACACGATGCTTGATCCTTCGACACAGGCCAATGTGATGCGTTTATTGAAGCGATTGCAGAACGAAAAAGGCTTTTCACTTATTTTTATTACGCATAACTTGAGCCTGGCTAGAAAAGTCGCCGACCGTTTCATTATGATGGAGCAGGGAACGATTATAGAAAATCAATCTGCACTCGAGTTTATTCATAAGAGAAAGGCTGTTGAAACGAAAAGTCCATAATTTTGAGTGATAGAGCGTCCTCCTTGATGATAGGATTTTATGGGCTATGACCCGTTTGTACTCCCATCGTACCGAGGTGCTTTTCTTTTTTCAAGAACGAAATTACTTTCATCATAAAGATGGTCCGCGGAAGCGGGACTATTAAAGTTCTCTTCCTTTTCACAACGGTTTTGATCAGACAGTTTGTTAGTCTCGGGTGTATCGACCAGAATCATTCGAACCGTTTCTTTTTTTCTTTGATGCTGACCTCCAATGTATCATCACCAATGGCTCGAGCCACATGCGCATCGACCAGCTTTTTGTCAGCGGAGGGGGCCGTGGACTGTGGCGATGCCGGTTGAATGGCTGCAGATGCAGACACAACTGTTGCAGAGGGTGATGTTATAGTATCCACAGAATTCACGAATGGAAGTTTAGGAAAGATTGGGAGAACCATAAAAAAATCATATCGATTTACCAAAAAAGAGCATCGTTCTCACCTATAAGTGTCGTTCATCCTGCTTTATCATAAATATGTAGCAGATAAACAACTTGCCCAAAGGATGAGGTGACCTTTTATGAAAATGAGATCGACGCAGAAAACGCAAAAAGAGTTTATTTTCGAGGAAAACGTTCCTTAGCAAGCTGCCATGCTTCCACACTTGTTGCCTTGGACAATAACGAGGTGTTGGTTTCTTGGTTCGGAGGTAAGGCAGAGAAAAATAGCGATGTGGCTATTTGGCTATCCAGACGGCTGACAGATGGCTGGACAAATCCTGTCTGCATTGCCGATGAGGAAGGAATTGCCCATTGGAATCCCGTTTTATTCCAGGGCATCGATAAACGTATATTCCTATTTTACAAAGTAGGCCACGAAATATCGGATTGGTTCACACGTGTCAGAGTGTCAACGGATGACGGGCATACGTGGAGCGAAGCCCGGGAACTGGTTCCTGGGGACAATCGCGGAGGGCGAGGACCCGTCAAGAATAAACCGGTCTTGTTAAATAACGGAGTGATAGCCGCACCTGCTTCTGTCGAGGGACCTGATCCTGAGAACGACGGGAAAGATATTTGGGAAGCATTCGTAGATTTATCCTCAGACAACGGCGATACCTGGCATGCCAGTGCCCGCGTGCCTATGGATTACGAGGCCTTGGTAGGGCATCAGCAATCCCGGGCTAAAGGGGTGATTCAACATAGCTAAGTTAAAAAACTGTTACTTGAGAAGCTGCACTAAAATTCTATCGATGATCACTCAATACCCGTTCTCCTCGGGTATTTTTTATTTCACATTATCCAAACTTAAAATGAGTAGTTTGCTTGAAATATTACCTTGACAGTCATAGTAGTATGTCGTATTATACAGTTGCGGGGTGATTAAATGAGTGAGAATAAAATTACATCCGACCTGCTGCGCGGACATACTGATACGATGATTTTGCGACTACTATCCGAAGCTGACCGCTATGGGTACGAAATTGTCAAGTTGATTGCGGAGCGCTCTGGCGGTGAATATGAACTAAAGGAAGCAACCATGTACTCCAGCGTTCGACGTCTTGAGGTGGAAGGTGATATCGAATGGTATTGGGGTGATGAATCGCAAGGCGGCCGGCGTAAGTATTTTCGAATAACCGAGAAGGGCACGGAATCTTACGCCCGCAACAAAAACAACTGGGAGTACGCAAAGCGCGTCCTTGAAAATTTATTATAAGGAGAGTGGATGTTTTGAATCAGAAATTGACCAACTATCTGAACGGAGTTTTTGCACCATACGATGGGGTAAAAAGCGTCGAGGAATTGAAGACGGATCTGCACTCCGATCTGCAGGAACGGTTCCGTGAACTTATAGAAGAGGGAAAGGACGATGAAACAGCTTTCGAGATGACCATCGATAGCATTGGCGATATCGAGCAAACGGTACAGGAGGTTTCTAACCTCTCCCGATCGTTGGAACGTCAAGTGGTGACCAACTTTAGCGCAAGCAATCTGCTAAAGAGTGATTTTGCCGGCGTAATTGCGCATAAAGGGGAATTTTCAGGGAGCGCGCTGCGAGGATCCGACTTTTCGAACGCAGACTTGACCGGCAGCACGTTTGCGGGCAGCGATGTGCGTGAAGCCAATTTCGATGGCGCAAACCTCACCGACTGCAACTTTTCTGCTCTGGACCTTTCGGATACGAGCTTCAATAAATCAATTCTAGTGCGCACCAACTACAGCTCGTCCGGTCTAGACCACGCAAAATTTCTAGATGTTAAATTAACGGATGTAAAGCTGAACACGACAGACCTTAGAAAAACAATATTCGCTAATTGTATTTTTGAAGGCGTGGAATTCAAATATTCCGATCTTACAGGTCAGTGTTTTGACGGGCAAACCTTTATTGGCGTCAAGTTTGAGAAGTCGGCATTGAACGAAGTTACGTTTAGAGGCTCGACATTAAAGAATGTGTCTTTCCATCCGGGGTTTACATTATTCAAAAAATATTATCGTGCCATCCAGACGATCTGCTTTGACGACGCAGTGATGGATAAGTTGACATATGCAGCGCTCAAAGGCATGGAAGCCGATCTATCGAAAGTTATTGTTAGATAAGGAGGAGAGAAGATGCAAAATAAGTCAATACAAGTGAAGGGATTGCAAAAGTCTTACAAAGAGCTTCAAGTCCTTAAGGGTGTAGATTTCGAGGTGGAGAAGGGCAGTATCTTTGCACTGCTAGGCTCTAATGGGGCGGGCAAGACAACGGTTGTCAAAATTCTCACCACGCTGCTTAAACAAGACAGTGGGACCGCACTAATAAATGGTTTCGATGTTGCGTCCAAACCTGACCATGTTCGGCAGGCGATCAGTTTGACCGGACAATATGCCGCCGTGGACGAATTGCTGACCGGACGGGAGAACCTAATCATGATTGCCAAGTTACGATACCTCGACCACCCACGTCAGGTTGCGGATGATTTGCTGAAACGTTTCGGATTGACAGAAGCCGCCGATCGCAGGGTGTCTACCTATTCGGGCGGTATGCGCCGGAGGCTCGACATTGCCTTGAGCCTTGTTGGGAAACCGCAGATCATTTTCCTCGACGAGCCGACCACGGGCCTTGACCCCGAGGCGCGAATCGAGGTTTGGAAGATTGTGAAGGATCTTGCAGGCAGCGGAACTACGGTATTCCTCACCACGCAGTATTTGGAAGAAGCAGAACAGCTCGCCGACCGGATTGCCATTCTACACAAGGGGAAGATCATTGCCAGTGGCACGCTTTCGGAGCTGAAAAAGCTATTCCCGTCGACAAAGGTGGAGTACGTGGAGAAACAGCCGTCATTGGAGGAGATATTCCTCTCCATTATCGGCAAGAAGGAGGGAGCATAAATGGAGACAGTAAACAAACATTTTTTTAACGATTTGGGTGTGATGCTCGGACGTTCCATGCGCCATATTTCTCGCAGTATGGACACCATTATCACGGTTACCGTTATGCCCATTGCGTTTATGCTATTATTCGTTTACGTGTTTGGCGGCGCCATTCAAACCGGAACGGATAACTATGTGAATTACCTGTTGCCTGGCATACTGCTGATTGCTATTGCTTCTGGGATCTCCTACACAGCTTTCCGTCTGTTTACCGACGTGCAACGAGGTATATTCGAGAGATTCCACTCCATGCCGATTTCACGTTCTACCTTACTGTGGGGTCATGTACTGACCTCTCTGGTATCCAACGCCATATCGGTTGTTGTCATCATTCTCGTAGCGTTGATTATGGGCTTTCGTTCCTCGGCCGGGATACTAGACTGGCTTTCGGTAATCGGCATACTCATGCTGTTTACGTTGGCTTTAACCTGGGTTGCTGCTATTGCCGGATTGACAGCAAAATCGGTGGATGGCGCAAGCGCCTTCTCCTACCCGATCATCTTCCTGCCGTTTATCAGTTCGGCGTTTGTGCCGACCGAGTCGATGCCTTCACTCGTTCGTACCTTCGCTGAAAATCAGCCGGTGACCTCCATTGTCGAAGCCATCCGCGCATTGTTGTCAGGCCAGCCAGTGGGCAATGATTTATGGACCGCTCTTGCATGGTGCGTAGCGATCTTGCTAGTAGCCTATTTCTTTGCAATGAAGGTGTATAAGAAGCGGTTTTGAAAGATGAATCACAGAGGGTGCCCCTTGCCATTTTCATGGCTTTTGGGACACCCTCTTTCTTTGATCTCTTTCAAAATTTGTACTCCATCAGCTTACAACCTCTTTGGGAGTTTCGTTACGAATCAGGCAAGCGGCCCCAAATCCGATGCCCAACACAAGTGCCAACAAAATAAAGGTGAGCGAGATGCTGTCCGTTCTCATACACTGAATCGCAATAATTGGCCCTAAACTCGTTCCCGCAAACAGGATAAACGTATAAACAGATACCGCGATGCCACGCAATTGTCCACCAAACTGACCCACAAGCGTTATGAGAGCTGGACCTACAAGAGCGATGCCCGCGTTAAAGATGACGCTCATAGCGACAAGCAACGTTAAGCTTGAGATTAGCCCAAAAGAGGCAAGTCCAAGTATGGCTAACAATAATCCTCCACGCAATAACTTCAGTGTGCCGAAACGCTCAGCAAGCAGTCCTGCAAAGGGTGAAATCAGCATGCCTATCACACCAACGGACCGAACATATAAAATTTCCTGTTGGCTTAACCCAAATGTCGAGCCGCTCAAATATGTGCCCAAAGCAGTCGACATGCTTACGAATGACATCAAAAGAACAAGCGCCACTAAATAAGCGAGTAGGAGGTTCTTACGGGTAAATACTTTCCTTATGTTCCGAATCGGTTCCAGGATGCTCGAATTGGCATCATGAAAATCCGCTTTAGGCAGGAATTTTAAAACCAGAACAGCAGTAATTGAATAAACCGCTGCCAGCAAATAGAATATAGAATTCCACCCATAATATTGGCTGATGATTCCGCTCATAACTTGCCCAACGATACCGGCAACCATAAATCCTGTTGTAATGAACCCGATCGCCGTCACCCGTTTTTGGGCAGGGTACATTTCAACAGTATAGGCAAGTGCAACAGGAGAGAACGTAGCGGCGGCGGCCCCCTGTAATCCACGTAGTACGATTATCCAGGAAAAGTCGCGAACCATGCCAATAAACAAGGATATGAAGGTTAGAACAATTAATCCGATAAAAATAACATTTTTACGACCATATTTTTCGGATACTGCACCATAGATGAGACAACCTATCGCAAATCCCAATGAGAAGATGCTGCCTGCAGCTGCAGCCTGCGTGGAAGATACTCCAAAGACATCCGAGAACAAAGGAATAAGTGGAATGGTAACGTACAAGCTAGACATGATAACCATGCCTGACCAACACAAAATGATTGTCATGAAGGTATAATTTCTTGAGGCATTGTTAGCTAATATGGCTTGTTTCATAAGAACACCTCTTTTTATCAAATCTATGCCGTAAGGCGATCCTACAAAACTTGACGTTCTACATTAGTTCTTAAAATATTCACCCTCCAGATCACGCAGAAGATCTGCATGCTCAGGCTTCCACCCGAGCAGTTCTTGGGTCAACTTACTCGAAGCCTGAATGTTCTGCGAAGCGAAATGCGCCAGCCAACCAAAGTGACCAGGAGCAGCTTCAATCGACTTGCTGATTACTGGCAAATCGAGGCGGCGACCGATAACTACTGCGATCTCGCGAATAGACACACCTTCCTCACCGATTGCATGCAGTTTGGAGCCTGCAGGAGCAGTTTCAAGTGCCAGACGGAAAAGTCGTGCAGCATCCAGTCTGTGCACAGCGGACCAGCGGTTTGAACCTTCACCCACATATGCCGAAGCACCTGTACGCCGAGCGACATTAATCAATGCCGGAACAAAACCGCCACGGTCACCATCGCCGTGTACCGAAGGCGGGAGCCTCAACACGGATACACGCACGCCTTTAGAAGCCAAGGAAAGAGCCTCCTCTTCAGAAGCGATGCGGTGCTTACCTGCAGTGTTGACATCAGGAGCATCTTCCTCTGTGCCAATTCGACCTGGTGCAAGATGAGCAATCACGGAAGTAACAACCAAAGGGCGGCCAGAATCGGCAAGCGCTGCACCGAAAGTCTGAACTGCATGTCGGTCCGTGAGTCCAGCATCTGCCATGTTAGAAAAGTCATGGTTGAAGGCAGTATGAATGACACCATCCGATACTTCTGCACCGCTTCTAAGGCTTTCGAGATCATCCAAAGAACCACGGTGTACAGATGCCCCGACTTTAAGGAGAGAATTGGCCGCTTCATCCGAGCGAGCCAGGCCAATAACTTCGTGCCCAGCTCTTAACAATTCACTTACAACGGCAGAGCCGATAAAACCTGTCGCTCCAGTTACAAAAATACGCATAATGAGATCCTCCTCTGAATATTAAATCTGCTTGAACCGACGAAATGATTAACGCGTAATCGGAATTCGTGGTTACAAGGTTACGTTTATTTTAGAACACATCCTATCCCAATGATTGCCTGTTCTGCTTCACTTGTTGCCTATTCCAACGGAAGATTCGAATCAGTAGTCACTTGTTGACGTAATCCTATAACGTCTCTTTTTGGCGGACTTCCAAAAAAGCGGCTGTAATCTCGACTGAATTGCGAGGGACTAGCATAGCCTACTAGATAGCATGCTGTTGTTGCGTCCATTGATTCGGATACCATTAACCGTCTCGCTTCATGCAGGCGAAGTGCTTTTTGATATTGTAATGGACTCATTGAAGTAATCGACTTAAAGTGAACTCGAAAAGTGGACTCACTCATATGTACCATTTCAGCCAATTCCGCAACTTTCATTTGATGGGAGAAATTATTGCGGAGCCAAGCAACCGCTTTTGTAACTAGATGCGCTTCTGAACCTGCAAAACCAAGTTCAGCGATCCGAGATCCAATAGGGCTGCGCAGGACGCGTATCAAAATCTCATCCATTACAAGGGGACCGAGCAATTTAGCATCGCTGGTATTGGTCAAGCATTCTACAAGTCTTGATGCAGCGTTAATCATTCCTACATCAGCGCTTAAAATATAACCGGCGCTCCATTTTGTTGCGGCAGGCACACCATGTGGATATACCCTGAGGGCTAATTCAGCAATTTTATGAGGGTCAAGAACCAGTTTCACACTTAGATAAGGTTCGAAGTGGTTAGCATGTGTGACCTTCAAAGCAATCGGCAGAGCAACAGGAAGCATAAGTATTTGCGATTGATTAAATGGATAGACATCTTGCCCTATTGTCACTGTCTTAGCCCCTTGTGCAACAATTAGCATTGAGGGCAAGTCGAAAGATTTCACATCGTCCTTATTTGCTCGAGAATAACGGCTCACGGACAAACCAGGAATGTGCTGGCTAAAGGTACCATCATATGGAGCTTGGCCACTAATCAGGGTTGCCAAGCGAACTGTTTCTACAGCAAGCGATTCCTTGATGCTACCGTTCGCAGGTGTAGCCAATGTATGTTCGGATTGGATCGTCATAACTACAAGAGCACCTCCAATGGCTCAATCCTGTATTGATTTTCAAATGTTTTGACATGCATTCACGGTCCATTAAAAACGCGACAATTTCGCTTCATCTTATCCCCTCTAAAGTAAAGTTTCTGTAACAGTGAGTATCGGAACTTGAAATCAGTATATCCAAGCTGTATATTTTAAACAATATGGAATCACATAAAGCTCGAAGTTCCTTTTACAAAAACAAAAACGGAACTTCATTTTTTAATTAAGGTTCTACGAAAGGGACAGGATAGTTTCATTGAGTATAATTACGTTGAACAATAACACAAGCATAGAAAGTGCACAGCCGTTGATTTGCCGAACGGATTTAAAACAGGAGATAAGATGCAACAGAAAGGGAAGTCAGTATTTAGAATTGAAGAAGGAAAAATATCACTTATTGAAGATTAGGGAAAACTCGAGTTGAATCGTAAGCCTCGCTGCTCCCATGAGTGCTTCCCAAAAGGGAGTAACAATCTGTCATGCGCCGTGGTCGTTGGAGTCAGACTAACGGATGGGCTCTATGGCACCATAGTTCATCGACCTTCCTCTCCCAGCCTGACGGATTCTACGATGACTAACGGGACACGATAGTTCAAGTCAAACAGAAGTGAAATTTGGATAATAAGCTTGCAGGAAAGGAGGCACCTAAGTGAGAGTGATCGATTTGTCGTTGCCGATTGCGCACGGCATGCCCGTTTATCCCGGTGATCCGGAGGTAAAAGTCAAAGTGACGCACACATACGAGTGTCACACTTGGGAGCTGCGGCAGCTTTCGATGGGTAGCCATACCGGAACACACGTGGACGCTCCTTCACACATGCACCCCGGAGCCACGACATTGGATGAACTGCCATTGGAGCGGTTTTTCGGATCATCGCGCGTAGTACGGATCAAAGACCCGACTTGGCCGGAAGGCCGTGGTCTGTTTTTTGCAGAATCCGTCGGTCTAGAATGCTTTGACCGACTCGCTACGCTGTGGCCACCGTTCGTCGGCGGCGAACTGTCTGAAGAGCTTGAGCGGGCGTTGTTAGGTATCGGAATTGTGACGTATACGGGGCTACAGGGCTTGGATCGTCTTCCCAGCGGAGTTGACTTTATGTTTTACGGATTTCCTCTGCGCATCGTCTGTGGCGACGGGTCCCCGGTTCGAGCCGTTGCGGTGCTGGAGGATGAACCGGCTGGGCTTGGAATGAACGCATAAAATGTCCAAGCGGAGAACGATAGTTCAATCAATTGAAACGGGATCTGCGACTGCTGCGGATCCCGTTTTCATTGCGATTTGGAAGCACTTTATAATCTTCTTTTTTAATTCCAGCAGATACAGCTAAAGCAGCTTTGCGATTCTTTAATTTATCGCCTCCATTTGAACCATAAGCCCACCCATAAGTCAAAACATCGTCAGCCATTTTTTAAGGAGAGGCGGACAATTAAACCAATATATAGGGAACTGCAAAACAAGATTACCATGTGATTCAACCAATTTTTGTTCTTTTTTCACGTCTATGCTTCCATCAGGGTAAGCCTTATGCAATTCGTGAACCGTATACTTTTCAGGATATTTTTTGAGTTCTTCTACCCATCGCTTATTAATTACGGATGTTTCTATGCTTGGGTGTGTCACGACAACAAGAGTTTTCAAAGATTAGTCCTCCTTAGTTCTTATTTAGTTCCTTTTTTTGAGTATATAGATTGCACTACGAATATGTAAGTATGCACTTTTAGTACAGGTACTGTCATAAAGGTGAGTGTCACCCCAAGCATATACACAAAATGTTGTTAACTCCGTATTATGATTATGAAACTAGTTTGAAAGACACTCCCCCTAGAGATCTTGCTTTTTAAAAGGATAACTGGTTACAATATAACAAATGATTAAACATTTAATCATTTGATTTAATGGAGGTGGAGGTTTGGGAAATGATCAACTCGATCTAGTTGCACAAAGCGATTTGTTGGAGAAGAAGAATGCTCTTTTGAATGAGATTCGTCGATCCACAAATATTTTTAAAGCGATGGCAGACCCTGTTAGGCAAGATATTTTAATGATGTTCATGCCAGCTAAACGAATGAATGTTGCACAAGTTGTGGAGCAATCTCATTTGTCCAGACCAGCAATATCGCATCATTTGAAAATTCTTAAGGAAGCAGGTATTTTAAGTTCAGCTAAGGTAAAGACGGAAGTTTACTACAGCCTTACGTTTGGAGACTCGGTTATTCAGCAACTTAAAACAATCGTTCATGCTGCCGAAAGCATAATAAATGACCCTGCTAAAGTGCTTGAATAGTACCTATGTCTTTCTTGTAACTTTGGAGAAAGTCTCTTTTTTCAGTCATAATGATTAAATACTTAAACGTTTGATCGTTAAATATCGGAGGGTGTTTTTATGGATTATTCCAAGAAAATTGTTTTAGTAACTGGTGCTTCATCAGCTTGTTCAATCAATGGCGCACCTCTTTCGATTGATCTTACAAATGCGAATTCATCTGAAAAAGTAAGCATTTCAGCCAGTACCGTACATGGCTGTGTATAGCGCTACGAAAGCTTACGTCTGATCATTTACTGAAGCATTGTGGGCAGAGTATAGAGATTGTGGTATTCAGATCGTTGCATTGTTTCGGGGGAAACGAAAAGTTTGTTTCATGTAACATCCGGTTCTGAGAATTTGAAAAGTAAGCGCATGGAGCCAATTGATGTTGTGAACGCGGCATTTAAGGCGGTGGAAAAAGATCGTAGCAGCATAATAGTTGGGCGAAGTGATTATTTAATGGCCCAACTACCACGTATACTACCTCGGAACAAAGTCATAAAATTCACAAGACGTTTATTCCAATCAGCTTTAGCTTCAAGTAAAATCAATCATTAAACTCCAACGGGACACGATAGTTCAATCAATTGAAAAGGGATCTGCGACTGCTGCGGATCCCTATTTGCGGACCGATGTGCAAAGGGTACCATGCATCGGTTCCATCATCATGTTCCCCCAGCAATTCATGCCCGATATGGATGTTGTCGGCCCAGCTTGAATGCATAGCTCTAGCCTACAGTTACACCTTGCCTTGATCAAAATAATGACTCTTCAGTGTGTGTGGTCATTTCCTGAGAATAAATATACTCGTTTGATTTTGCAAGGATCTTGTCTTTAAAATCTTTTACTACGATCTCAACTTTCCATGGATACTTGATAATGCTATCAGGTTGTATTTCAACAATAAGTTCATTCTTGCTGACCCAATTCGTAGACATCTTCTGGCCATTAATCTGTACGATACTGTTATAAGGAAGGTTACTGCCACCAACCTTTAGCAACTTCCCATCATTCAATACTTCCATTCGAATCTGGTCAATTACCATGTGGCCAGAGCCAAGTAAATAGTCATTGTTTTTAATCTTTTGTTTCATGTCGCTATATCCATGTTGGTCCCCAAATAGGATATCATATTGTAACTTTTCATATACTTTCAAATTATCTTTGCTGATTTTCATTTCTGCATAGTGATTTTCAGGAGGGATTATCGGTAAGTACTGCGACAATTGGTATAAATAATCAGTGAAGTAGTTGCCAGTCCTTTGTGATAAATTCAAAATGTAGGCTCCGAGAAACGAAGGGCTCATATTAAGGACTGTCTTTTCCTTAGGCAAGTAATTATTCCAAACCAGCACGGGGACACGGTACATCTTCTCAAGAAAATCAGGGTCGTTTTCTTTCAAGTAACCGATGTCCTTATAAGCTTTATAATCTTGGCCCAAGCTGGGCTGATGATCTCCGAAAAACACAAGAATTGTCGGCTCATCGAGCTTTTCATAATGCGTCACTAAACGTTTCAGCATATCGTCCACACCGAGAAGGCCTTGGGCATAGGTTTCAAGTAATCCTTTGGATTCTCCAGTAACTCCAGTAACTTCAATAGTATTTTCTTTGAACTTGCCAGGGTAATAGTGGTAATGGTTCTGCATGGTATTTGCAAATATAAAATCGGGACCTTCACTAGTAGTACTAGATTCTATGATTTGGTTAGCCACCTCCCGGTCTGCTAAGTAGGGCCCCTCATAATCGGGTTTGAAAAATTCCATCGGAATATACTTGGCAAATCCAAAGTTTTCATACACCTTTTTGCTGTTATAAAACCAGCTGTGAAAGGGGCTGATCGCTGTTGCCATATAACCTTGACGTGTCAAAATACTGCCTAACGAATCAATATCCTTATTCACATATTGGTTGTAAGGAATCGAGCCTTGTGGCAAGAAGCGCATTGTGTTCCCCGTGAGCACTTCAAATTCAACATTTGCCGTACCGCCACCGAATTGGGGGCTTAACAATGTGCCGCTGCTGTAAGTTTGAATCAATTCATGATAGAAAGGGAGTGGGTCTCGGCTAAATGAGATACCCTTGACTTGTGTCGCATCCCAGAATGACTCGCTCAATACGATTATAATGTTTGGTTTAATTTCCCCTGCTACTGGAACGGCCGGGAGGATTGAAGACATGACAGTACGAATAGATTCGCCGTCATAACCATCAGGCTTGTTAAGGAAAAGGAACTTCAAGTTCATAACCGTCGATAGGAGAAAGCCATTGGCACGGACATTTTCTGCCTGATCCCAGGCCAAATTTTGGACGTTAGCCAATTTCTTTATTGATATGTATTCGTCAGTATAAATGGATGCTAGTAGGAAGAGTGAAGCGATTCCCATGATTGAGCGGTGTTTCCAATTTACTGTAAGAGCAAACCATGGCAGCTTGTAAAGCAGTAGAACGTTGATGGTGATAAATGAGACTAAACCTGATACTACCGTGAAGTTAAGAAAGCCAGCCACATAGGGTGCCATGTCTTTGGTTTCATTGGTTAGTAACAAATCCCATGGCAAGAAGGGTACACCCAAAATAGCCAATTTGATTCCACTGACTGTTCCAAAAACTAAACAAACCGTACTGACCAACCAAAACGAGAGATGGACTTTCCCTGTTGCCGCTGTTGCCAGTAATAACAAACCCAGCACCACAATGATATTGAGTAATAGCTCTGGTATGGCACGAAGCGACCACTCCAAAGATTCTCCCCATTGACCTCTGCTCATTAGTTCCACCAGGAACACTACCCAAAACGACAATAAGATGAAGGGGAGCCGTTTTGCAGCATTCCATCCAACATTTTGAACTGCGACTTGCAGTTCTCCCATATTATAACACCACACTTAACATATTAATATTTTGTAAACGTCATCTTTAGTATACCATACTTACTTTGCAGATTAATGTATGTCTTAAACCATACTTTTCAGCAGGAGCATAAACGGATTCGGCTCTACGATATCCCACTTTAATTTTTTTGTTAAAGATCAAAAAAAGTATTTACAAAAAACGCACTACAGCATATAGTTATTTATATAAGTTTCCTAAGGGAAACAAAATGGCATTAGACTAAAAGTATTGGTGCTGGCATAAACTTATTTATCTGTGAATAGGCTGCCTAACTTGGGATGGAGGGTCCATGATGAAGGATAGTAAAAATTGGTCCAGAAGGGCGATTGTCAAAGCTGGAGTGGCTGGTGCTGCTGCTTTTATTGGATCTACGTGGCTTTCACCAAACTTCTGGGCTGCGAAATCGGCATTGGCAACGGGCACGCATGAGAATCATTTATTGCCCAATTCACCGAATTCGCAACTGCATAAGGGAATGAAGCACGGGTACGATCCTGGAACAGAAGTAACAGAAGGACTTATAGCTGCAAGAAATGCCCTTACTTCTTTTGATTATGGCAAGGTGAGCACATCTGTTGATGGAAAAACGATTCGCGATTATGAAATGGTTGCAGTCGAGCAAGAAGTAGAAATTGCTAAGGGCATCAAGTTTCCGGGTTGGACTTATAATGGAACGATACCAGGCCCAACGCTAAGGTGCACAGAGGGTGATATCGTTCGCGTAAAATTTTACAACAACTCCACGCACCCGCACTCCATACATTTCCATGGTATCCACCCAACAAGTATGGATGGATTGGAGTCCGTAATGCCTGGTGAGACCTTTGTATATGAGTTCGCAGCAAAACCGGCAGGTATGCAAGTTTATCATTGCCATGTCGCACCCCTACGTAGGCACATCCATAAAGGGTTATACGGTAATTTCATTATCGACCCGAAGAAACCGCGAATAGCTGCTAAAGAGTTTAATATGGTTATGAACGGCTATGATCTGGATTTGGATGGTGAGAACGAGATATACACAGTAAATGGGTATGCATTTGCCTACCAACAGGAGCCCATCCGGGTAAAGGCAGGGGAATTAGTCCGTATTTATTTAAGCAATCTTACAGAGTTTGATTTGATCAATTCTTTTCATTTACATGCGAATTACTTTAATTATTATGCTACAGGTGCAGATCCGGAAGCGCGACCACAATTTACCGACACCATCATGCAGTGTCAAGGGGAACGCGGGATTTTAGAAATTACTTTTCCTGAGCCAGGCCGTTATATGTTTCATGCGCATCAAAGTGAATTTGCTGAGTTAGGTTGGATGGGCTTTTTCTTAGCTGAATAGTGGAAGGAGGACAACGATATGAATCCTGTTGAAACTCATACCCAAGGTTCTCGAATGGGTGGTGGATGGAGTTTTAAAACAATTGTATTGGGGCTATTACCGCTTATCCTGTTGGCAGCAATTGTTGGTTTTGTTGCTAAAGTGGGAACGGGAATAGAAGGAGAAGCAGCAGCGCCAATCGAACAATTGAATGTGGAACGGATTAAAATGAATACAGATGGATTCGTAGTTACGGTACTTAACTCCGGTCCGGAAGCCCTAACCATTGCACAGACGATCGTTGATGACTCTTTTTGGAACGCTTCCTATGAACCAGGGCCTACCTTGGATCGTTTTGGCAGAGGCACGATAACCATACCGTATCCCTGGGTTTATGGAGACCCTCATCAAATCAAGTTTATTACTACTAAAGGATTGATTTTTATTGGAGAAGTTGCTGTTGGTGCACCAACTCCAGAGCCTGACTCGAAACGTTTTTCCCAGTATGCTTTAATTGGTTTTTACGTGGGCATCATCCCAGTTGGATTGGGGCTTCTATGGTATCCTTTCATGAGGAGGTTTTCGGTTAGAGGGACGCAAGCGGTATTAGCTTTTACGGTTGGATTATTAGTTTTTCTTGTTGTAGATACATTCGAAGAAGGGTTTGAACTTGCTGCAAAAAGTCCCGGTATGTTTCAGGGAAGTGGTCTTGTCTGGTTCGGGGCACTGCTGAGCTTGCTGTTCCTGCTGGCTGTAGACCAAATGAACGAAAGACGAATGGATCGTGGACTGCGGGAAGGACGCAGCGTTTCATATAAGCTGGCAACCGGCATAGGCTTGCATAATTTTGGCGAGGGATTAGCGATTGGGGCAGCTTTTGCGGCAGGAGAGGCTGCATTGGGCACATTTTTAATTATCGGCTTTACACTTCATAATATCACTGAAGGGGTTGGAATTGCCGCTCCATTGCTCAAGGATAAGCCGACCTTGAAAACATTTGTATTTCTTGCCCTGATCGCAGGTGGACCGGCGATTCTGGGAACATGGACAGGAGGATTTTTGTTCAATGACACGCTGGCTGCTTTATTCTTTGGAATTGGCGCAGGTGCTATTCTACAAGTCATATTGGTTATCTCCAGAATGATTTGGAAAGAGTCTATTGAACATCGCATGGCATCTGTTTCGTGGTCCAATTTTATGGGTATAGCCTTAGGAATATTTCTGATGTATGTGACAGCAATGCTCGTTAAATTCTAGTTTGAACAGAGGAGGATGGAAAAATGATTGGGAATATAGGAGTTGGAGGCATTTTGCTTATAGTTACTACGGCATTGGTTATGTTTGGTCCATCTAAGCTTCCCCAGCTTGGCAGGGCTGTCGGTACTACAATTAGAGAATTTCGTCAAGGAACGCAGAATCTTTTAGAAGATAAAGCTTCTTCTGATGATGAAAAAAAATAATTGGCTGTAAAGGCATTACACTTGAACAAAGACTGGAACTAATATTCTGGTCTTTTTTTATGCCTCAAAGAGTCACCGATTTGATGAATTGCATCAACAATCATGAATTCGATAGATGGGTCACCTCCGATAACATTAACCCCGTATGCTGTTTCATGATTTTAACATTATTAAACTATGTATCATAGTCTTTTATGGTGGCATGACCATTCATCTTAGCCCATGGCAAAGAGCCGTTTTTCGTTCATCGGCAAGCTGTGCTTAAAAAAGCCGGTATTGATTATAGACGGTAACTCCAAAAATCGTTACGATAAAATTGTCGATTTTATCGGCTTAATGGAGGAACCTGGAATGAAGTTAATCAAATCGAATTACTATCATAAAATGATTCTATTTTCTATTTTTCTTATTTTGAGCAGCGGTGGCTCTCTGACACTGAAATATTCACATTTACATAAAATTTATCAAAGTAGTAGTAAAACTGCCGTTTCCATTCTCTATTAATTCCATATATTATTCATAAATTAATAGAATGGAGTGAATTGGAAATGAGTTCTAAAAGTAATCTTAAGGTTTCGTTTCTAACGTGGAATATTTATCAAGGTTTTGATGTTGCACCATTGTTTGCTGCGTCCCCACAGCAAATCCCTGTAGTTGTAACACAAGTCTTTAGGCAATCTCTTGCGACAAATTTTCCTGATCGTGCCGAGGCAATCGCTAAAGCTATCGCTTCGGAAAAACCTGATCTTATCGGTTTGCAAGAAGCGGTGCAGGTGAAACTAGTTATTCCAACTTTCAAAACCGTAACCTATGACTTTATAAATATATTATTAAAAGCGTTAGAGGAACGAGGTTTGAAATACGAAGTTGCGGCTCGTAATAATAATGCACAGGCGGAACTTCCAGACAGCAATGGAAATTTAGTTAAATTTTTGGAAAGGGATGCAATCCTGATTCGTAAAGACCATAAATTGGACGTAAAAAGAAGGCTGGAAGCTAATTTCCAAACAAATTTAACTGTATCCTTAGCAGGACAACCTTTTACAATACTCCGAGGATGGTCTTCTATAGATGTTAAGATTGATGGACAAGTTTTCAGGATGATTAATACACGTTTGGATCCAACTGCTGAAGCCATACGGAATGCCCAAGCAAAAGAAATTATTCAAGGACCTGCAAACACGAGTTTACCGGTAGTCATTACGGGAGATTTGAACGCCATTCCTAATAGCTCTACTTATAATCTGTTTATTAATGCTGGCTTTAAAGATACATGGAATAAAGTGGGTGAAGGACCAGGGGTTACCCATGAACAGAGTCCTGATCTATTAAATGCAGTTTCTTTGTTGACTGAAAGAGTCGACTATATTTTATTTAAAAACGGCTGGAAACCTATTGAAGCAGAATTAGTTGGTGAATGGCAGAACGACCGAACTAAAACAGGGCTTTGGCCATCTGATCACGCAGGAGTATCTGCAAATTTACGTTATAGAGGATCATCATGACCCTCACCGTGATGAAAGCAGCAGTTAACATTTGTACAAGAATGAAAAGACCATTTTTTATTAAAAAGACGGTCTTTTGTGCGCTTGGAAGTGCATCGACTAAGTAGTGAAAGTCTCCAGCATACCGCAAGGTGGCGGGTCATATGTGACCTCCCGCTGAATATTTGCGTACTGCATTCACAGACGCATTCATCCATTTTACCGAATGAAACCAGCGGTGGCTCTCCCAACGATTAACATCGTGGCTCCCACTTCAATAACTCACTGGCTCTATGACACGTTTGTCCATTGAGATAACCCCCTTGATTTAGGATAGGTTCATTTTCTCATGGATGGGACTAATAATTAAAAAACAATTTTAAAATTCATCGTACTCGCTTAATGCTCTCAAACTGAATGTATTTCTCCAGACATTGAAAATCTTGACTTGAATAGTATTTTAACAATTTTTGTTTCTTTCTTAATAATGCTTTTTCCAGTTTCTCTTCAGAAGGAGCAAACACGTATAAATTTTTGTCTACCAGGCTATGAACGATTTGGGATAAAGCCTTATGCTGCGCGTGACCGTATTCCCCTGACGGGTTGTGGGTGACGACTTTTTCTATAGACCCGAGATATCTAGCAAGCACCGCGGCTAAATCCCTCCTTAAACTATACCGATCAAAATCGCCGTCCCATTCATCATAGTAATTCCATATTTCAAAATGGGCATCAATCTTCTTCATTACTTTAGTAAACTCGCCGCACCTCACCTGATTATCACCATTTGTAACACAAATAACCAACCAACCCTTTTCTTGTAATAACTGGGTTCCGCCAAAAATCGTTTCATCATCCGGATGGGCAACAATCATTATTTTATTGTAATTCATCCCTCACCATCTCCATACGTTCTGTTTGTATAGTTTTTATTCGTTGCAATAGAAAGTTTCATGCTTTTGTGATCAAAAAAAAATTGATCAAGGTTCTCGTGAATTAGCAGTGTAACTCAACTATATGTTTCATCTGTTCAGTTCCTTTATAACCCTTTGTCCCTGACCTCCTATTGACAAGCTAATATAGTAGATGCACATTCACGCCATTTGGTATGGATAAGTTACCCCAGCTATATTAATCATTTTTCCATTTTTTGAATACCCGGCAACATCTGAACAAAGCAACCACTTGTGTACAGATGTTTACAAATTAAATGCCACCAAAGCTCAAAAAGGCCCGTAAGCTCAGGGCCTTTTTATTTTCTTTATATTAGTTCCTCGAATCTGCAACTTTATAAGCATATATACAGTCTAATGAAAAATAGCAATACAGGAGGTATTTATGAAAAACAAAGCAATTGGCGCATGTCTTTTAATGGTTATGCTGATTTGTTCAGCTTGTTCTAATGTCGAAGCTCCGCAGCAGGAAGCAATATCAACTTCAATCAACCAAGCGAAACAGATTAATACACGTACTGAGCTGTTGAGAGTATATACGGATTTAACGGAGGAATCGAATTGGTGGGTTGTTCCAGAAAACGTTAGTACGATGACTATATATGCAGAGGCTGAAAATACAGAAACAGTTTTATTTTGGATAGCACCAACAGGGACGGAAACTGGGAGTGAAAGAAAACTCATTGGTTACGACATAGATGGGACTGATGGATGGTCTTACACATGGGAGTTCGGTAGTCGGACATTTCACGATCATATTCAAGTTCAGGCATTAGGAATTGATGGTTCTACACAAGCAAATATGTATATCAATGTACACACCCCTTAAATCTTACTGTCTATCAAAGTCTGGCATTACAGCTAACTAACGAGAAACGAAAGTGGAGGGGCTTGCTTAGCGGTATATCCTTAAAGTTTATGACCTAATACCATCATGCTTTTCGTTGAACTGCTCTGTTCTTTCAAAATAAGTTTCAATTTCAAACTTTGTGATCAAGACACGGTGTTTTACGTATATATAAGGTTAAAATTTTCGCTATATCTTCGGGAGGAATTGCACGATCAGTCTTAAACCAGTGTTGTATAATTCCAAACTGTGCATTCCCTAGATAAGCAATTACATAGTCAGAAAACAGGCTTTCATTATAAGTTTGATCTGGTTTCAGATTTTCATACAAGCGTGTGCCTACTAAATACTGGAGCCGTTCTCTTAATTCTGCTGGAGCTCCCGAATGGAATAGTGCTTTAAAAAAACTAGCATGCTTATGCAAGTATTGAAAGGCTTTGGTGATTGGAGGATAAGCTCCTTGATGATCAGGATGTTGCATCAACTCTTGAAGATTGATAGGTTCGAATACACTCAATAATCCTTGAATAAACGACGTTTCCTCAATCAGATGAAAAATATCTTTATAATGCAAATAAAAGGTGCCTCTATTTATTCCCGCTATTTCACAAAGGTTTTTAACTGTCAGCCCTTTAATACCTTCTTTCTCTAAAATATACAACAATGCGTTCTCCATTAGCGTACGACTGCGGATTACTCTCATATCAGTACTATTTTCGATCATTTGTTATCCTCCCACTATGAATATTGTACTTAATTATCAACACTATTGTCGATGTATCTATTAATCAACACTTGGCCTTTTATGTTCATTGACCCTCTCGTCATGCTTGATTATAATCGGTTCTATAGCCTTAATCAACACGAGTTCATTACCTTTGGGCTGTATAAATTTAAGGAGGAGAACGATGGAATATCGATATCTTGGAAGGACTGGTACTAAAGTCAGCGCGTTTGCGTTAGGCGGATCAAGTTTTGGATCTAGGACAAGCGAAGAAGAGAGCATAAAAATTATTGATGAAGCATTGAACTTTGGCATCAATCTGATTGATACATCTAATAGATACGGAAAGGGGGAATCAGAACGTATTATCGGTAAAGCTATTAAGAACAAGCGGCAGAATGTCATATTAGCTTCTAAATTTGGAGCGGAGGCTACTAATGAATTAAATCAAAGTGGTGCATCTCGTCGTTGGATACGAACTGCTGTTGAACAAAGTCTATTACGTTTGCAAACCGATTATATAGACCTTTATCAGCTTCATCTTCCTTTTGAATTTGTTGCCTATGAGGAGATTCTAATAACGTTGAACGATTTGGTGAAGGAAGGGAAAATTCATCATATCGGCACTTCAAATCACCTGGGTTGGCAAATTGTTCAAGCACAAGCCATTAGTGATCGATATCATATTCAGCGATTTGTAAGTGAGCAAACACCATATTCTATTATTAATCGACGAATGGAATTTGAACTTGCTGAAATAGCTAAACAATATGACCTTTCTCTATTTGTGTACAGTCCCTTATCTGGTGGCTTACTAACTGGAAAATACACGGCTGGTCAGGCCGCACAAAGCGATTCACGAGCTGCTACATTAAAAGGATATGTGGATACATTAGATCCTGAACTAGCTGAAAATGAATATAAGTTTAAGATAATTGCAAAGTTGCAACAGCTGGCAAATGAAGCGGGGATTTCACTAGCGGATATGGCGATAGCTTTTACCCAAAGTCATCCATCCGTCACATCAACTCTATGGGGACCACGCACTTTAGAGCAATTGAAAGCCTATATTTCCGGTTCACAGATGAGGCTCGGCACAGATGTGTTGGATGCTATTGATGCAATTGTTCCACCAGGCAAACGTATCGATGACAAAGAGCAAACTTGGACTCCTGAGTGGATGAGTACCGAACGGCGCAGGCGACACATTAACTGAAGAGTCATTGGAAGGGGAATTAGCCTGCTCTTAAATAATTGATTTCGATTGGTAATATCACTTATGATGACACTTTCTGTGAAAGTAATGAATGGTGTTTTTGTAGGGTGTAAGGACTGTTCTGATATTTTCTCTCAGTGGTTTGACTACTGAGAGATTTTTTTGACTGTATTTTGAAATTTTTGAGAAATCCATAGCAAATCAGAAGTATGTTCACCAAGGAAATAAAAGTTCACGCAACCGTCCATCGTCGAGATGCGGTATTTATGAGTCGGACGAATAAGGCAGGGAGATCGTGTTTGACTAAACGGGAGCTATGCTCGTTGACCCAAACATAAGAACACAAATGCTGCATCCTGTCGGGATAGAGTTCAGACGGGCTTTTTATGTTGTAAATGAAGAACGGATGCAGTACACGGCAAGCGAAGCCGACAGATGGATTTGCACATCGTTTTGTCGTTTCTCTGTCGGGCGGATAAGATGGAAGAGGAGACGACTGTGCGTGAGGTATCGGATGAACGGGCAATAACATGAAAAAAGGGGCAAATGATCATGTCAACATGATTACAGGGCGAATTAATTTGAAGTATGGTATACTGGAAAAATAAAGGGGGTGCTTTACTGATGGAGAATCTCTTAAGATTGTCTGTGACTTCTTTCACTCATGCAAAGCCAATATTGGAAAAGCGTTACTTTGTATGGGGCGAAATTTTTTCTAACGCTGAATAAGCTTTTTCTAATATTGTGGCTTTGCAACCTTATTTCCAAAATAAGGAGTGAAGCGGATTGAAATATACGAATGCAAAAAAAATATTACCCGAAAAGCTAATCATAGAGATTCAACAGTATGTCCAGGGAGAGACGATTTACATTCCTAAGCAGGAGAAGGAATATAATCATTGGGGAAGCTTAAGTGGTGGAAGACAGTGGTTAGATCACCGAAATGCTGCTATTAGACACGCTTTTAAGAAAAATAGCAGTATTGAACAGCTTGCTAAGGACTATTTTCTCTCCATTGAAACCATTAAGAAAATTGTTTATTCAGGAAATAAGTAGCAAAGGACACTGATGAAGTTTCTTCATCAGTGTTTTTTATGTCGAAAACGATTCTAAATTATTGTTTTCATTTTAATAGCTTATTGTGCTCTTTAGAATATGAATAGGCGGAACAGGAGGCAATGCGGCAAGAGAAAAAGTATCTTTTGAAATCAAAGGGGAATACTGAACCCATCATCATGCGATTTCAGGGAGAGCAACAAGTGAATGGAAATTATCAAGAAAGCGGGGGAAACGGTAACTATGAACGAACAAAAAAGCAGAAGCAGGCATCTGATTGATCAGGAGATTATTAGTGCGATTGATTTATATCCGACAAGCGATCTTTCTGATACTACGCTAATGGAATCACGGCAAAATCAATCAAAAATGGTACCGCAAATCGATGTAACGCAGCTGTTTCCTGTCACATTCGAAGAAAGGGCGGTGCCCAGTTATTTTGGAGGCCCCGATATTCGCATAGAAATTATTAAACCCCACCAACCCAAGTACAATAAGATGCCGTTATATTATTCGATTCACGGTGGGGGAATGGTTTTAGGAAGTCCGGTCGTTGATCGTCGAGGGAATGCGGCACTGGCTGCGCAACATGGTTTTTGCTGCGTATCTGTGTACTACAGACTAGCGCCGGAACATATTCAGCCAAGTCAATTGCAGGATTGTTATTCAGGCCTGAAATGGTGCATTGAACATGCCGAGGAATTAGCGATAGATACTCAGAAAGTAGCACTTGCGGGCAGCAGCGCCGGTGGCGGATTAGCAGCGGGTCTTTCCCTATACGTTCGCGATCAGAAGGAATTCGACATCCATCATCTAAGACTGCGCAGCCCAATGCTCGATGACCGTACGAGTATCTCGTCAGAGCATCCATATGCTGGCGAGTTTGTTTGGACAAGAAGAAGCAATTATTTTGGCTGGAAATCGGTATTAGGGCATGAACCCGGTCAAGAGGGGACAAGCGAGTATTACGTGCCTGCGTATGCAAAATCGTTGGCTGGTTTACCACCAACTTATATAAGCATAGGTAGCATTGACTTGTTTATAGATGAAGCCTTAATGTTTGCAAAACAACTAGCCTTTGACGGTGTCTTAATTGAATTACATGTATACCCTGGATATCATCATTTGGCTCCAGCGTTTCCGAATGCTCATTATTCTCAAGAAGGCGCCAAATCAAGTGAATACGCCTTACTGAAAGCTCTGGAATTACTTTGATAGACTTTATAAAACAAATACGCTTATCAATAATCCCCGGAAATAATGAAGAGAAAAAAGCTGCTGAAAAATATTTGGCAGGCTTGAAAATAATATCAATAATTCGATAAAACTAATTTTTTACAAACATATTGATCGGAAGCACCGGAAATAAAACCACAAGGACAACATACCGATGCCACTGAAAAAGTCCGCAAAATCAAAAAAGTAACTTCTACACAATTTATGTGTGCGAAAGTTGCTTTTTTGTAATCCAAGTGAAGCTTTTTATTGTGCAAAAGGGCTTTTGCAAATTCTGCCCATAGAACGTTGGTGTACGACAAGAATGTAGGAAGACTTGTATCGGGTGATAAAAACATTATCTCATTCCCGACGAATTCTCTTTAAAGCGAAAAGGAGGTATACGAAAACTCCCATCGGGATTAATACGGACGGGCAGTATAGTTGAAAAAGGAAATTAAATTTAAATCTCGAATATCTAATGTAATCGGATAACTAAAAATTTGATGACAGACAGGAGTTAGATACGATGATAAAAGGTTTCGGAGGAATATTTTGGAGAACTAAGAATCTTGAAGCTATAAAAAAATGGTACAGTGAAGTGTTGAAGATTGAAATAGAAAATTGGAATGGGACTGTGATAAAACCCGAATTAGGAAATGAGACTATCTTTTCTTTCTTTACCGAGAATGACAGTTATTTTCCAACTGAACAACAAGTGATGTTAAATTTCCAAGTACATAATCTGAACGAGACTATTAAGCATCTTGAACATATTGGTGTACCTCTTGCAAAGAAAAAAGAGATTAGTGAATTTGGAAAGTTTATTTGGATTGAAGATCCTGAAGGTCGACTGGTCGAGCTTTGGGAGAAGTAACGAGTTGTATTATAGCTCAATAAACAACTAAGACGCGGCTGCTGGCATAGATCGGCTGCCGCATTGTGCTAGCTAACGGGTAGTAGAGCGTGATGGTTACATGCTTGTTATTTTAGATATATGGGAAATAAAGGGATTCCCAAAGATGTATTGAATATTGTTTGATATTAGTGATTTGGAGGTTGATGAAGATGGAAATAAAAGTTGAACGTTTAGATTTTGAAATGGCGGACATTTCTGGGTCGAGGTTTCAGAAGGTTAAAGCAGAGGAATTAAATTTTGACAATGTTAATATGGCCAAGACGCAAATTAATAATGCAAATATGAGAGGAATGGCATTAAACGATGTAAATATGTCCGAGCTTAGAATTTCGGATGCTAATCTCTCAGGTACAGAAATCAAAAATGCTAATTTTAGTCATGCTGTTATTGACCATGTTCATTTATTTGGTACTGAATTTCGTAATGTAGTTCTCCCTATGGAAGGCGATGGTAATTACAATCCAAATGGTGTTTACAAACCAATTAGCTTTATTAATTGTGACCTCTCTAACAGTCAATTAACAAACTGTAATTTAGCAAATATGGATATTCGCGATTGCGATATATCTGGATTGAAGATTAACGGGGTGTTAGTAGAAGACCTAATAAATAAAAAATAAAAATGAATCATCAATTATTCAAGTAACGAAAAACGAGAGTGCAGGAGCTGCTTGTGGCGGTTCCTTTTTTATTTCCGTTGAAGTAAAGGGCAGCATAGTTTAATGGTGTTTGCGAAGTTCGCAAGGAGCATGACCTGATAATAAAATAGGTCTTGTTTTCAAGGAGGTAAAACATGGATTACACTTCACCGATTGAAGCGGCGTTAAAGGTGAAACGGTGGCCTAAAGATACCATAGCGGCGGGTCGTCGTCATACCGTTGGTCTTAAATCGGACGGAACGGTGACGGCTGTGGGTGATAATAAATATGGCCAATGCGATGTAAGCGGCTGGCGCGATATGGTGGCGGTGGCGGCTGGTAATGTTCATATGGCAACGAACACGGGTAATGCTCATACAATCGGGCTTACATCTGACGGCACGGTGGCGGCTGTGGGTTGGAATAAGCATGACCAATGCGATGTAAACGACTGGTGCGATATTGTAGCGGTCGCGGCGGGTTGGCGTCGTACCGTCGGGCTTAAATCGGATGGCACGGTGGTCGCTGTGGGTCGAAATAATGAAGGCCAATGTAATGTAAGCAGCTGGCATGATATGGTGGCGGTAGCGGCGGGTGACTGGCATACCGTCGGGCTTAAATTGGACGGAACGGTGACGGTTGTGGGTAATAATCGGTATGGCCAATGTAATGTAAGCGACTGGCGCGACATAGTGGCGGCAGCGGCGGGTTACCTTCATACCGTCGGCCTTACATCTGACGGCACAGTGGCGGCTGTGGGTTGGAATAAGCATGACCAATGCAATGTAAGCGATTGGCGCGATATGGTGGCGATAGCGGTGGGTAGTAATCATACAATCGGGCTTAAATCGGATGGTACGGTGGCGGCTGTGGGTTGGAATGAGCATGGCCAATGTAATGTAAGCGGCTGGCGCGATATTGTGGCGGTAGCCGCGGGTTGCGCTCATACTCTCGGACTTAAATCGGACGGAACGGTGGTTGCTGTGGGTGATAATGAATATGGCCAATGCGATGTAAGCGACTGGCGTGGCATCCAACTGCCCGGCAATTAGTAAATAATACATATAAGCCTTAAGTCTGTGGGACGTCGTAAATACGGGAATGTTACGAGAAGGTATTATGCTAAAGGGCAGAAATGCTTAAGAATCGTTAACTTAATAATGATTTGATATGATTGTATCAATGGTGGATATCTTTCACGGTAAGTTGCCTATCTATTTCGAGAAATACGAAAAAAAACGAATAACGGCTCTTTCGCAAACGATGCGAACAGAACCGTTATTTTGCCATTGTTCCACGGAACTAAAATCGGCGGTGGAATTTGAGAGAATATCGGGATTGAAACTGTGGATCCATCCGAAATTATTACGTCAAATGATATTATTATGTAATGATATAGTTCTTATGAGACTGAGAGTAATGTAGTTGATCATTAATTCTTCATGTTTGTCTCGCAAGCGGAGGATTGCTTCTGTTCAATCTTCTTTTTGTAGCCCGCGATTTTTGCCTCCAGCAAGTGATCCGTCGCATTCAGGCTCTCGATTTGTTGTTGAATAAAGGCGCGGTGCGCTTGCAGTAAATTCAACCGTGCTTCCGCGGTATGCTCACCTTCTAAGACGTATTGTGCATACTTTTTGATTTGGACAATGGGCATTTGGGCTTCTTTAAGCTTGAGTACGAATTGTAGCCATTGGAGATGTAAATCGCTGTAGACTCGATTTCCTTGGGAATTGCGATCCGGCTTAACGATTTGCTCTCGCTCGTAATAGCGCAGGGTGTATGTGCTGAGGTCCAACAAGTTGGCAAGCTGACTAATAGAATACATGCGGTGTCTGGTCTCCTTTGCGGAATCAACGATCCGCTCGAACGTAGTTTGAAAATAGTTTGACTTAGAGTTAACTGTAATGAGTATAATTCTTAATTGAGAGGAAAAAAAGGAGGAATTATGATGAAATACACCGTCATTACGGGTGCCAGCTCTGGGATCGGATATGAAACAGCACTCGCATTCGCAGCGCGCGGCAAAAACTTGATTATCGTTGCCCGCAGGTTGGATAATTTGGAAGAGCTGAAGTCTCGAATTCAGCAGATGCATGCTGACGTTCAAGTGGTCATTCGAACAACGGATCTATCCATTTCCGGCAATGCGCTCAAACTTTACGAAGATCTAAAGGCGTATCAGATTGAAACGTGGATCAACAATGCGGGTTTCGGCAACTTCGCTTCGGTCGGCGAGCAAAATCTGGACAAGATCCAAGCTCTGCTGCATCTGAACATCGAGACGCTCACCCTACTCAGCTCACTCTACGTTCACGATTACGCCTCAGCGGAAGGAACGCAGCTCATAAACATTTCATCGGGCGGCGGATATACAATAGTGGGCAATGCGATCACGTATTGCGCGAGTAAATTCTATGTCAGTGCATTTACGGAAGGACTTGCCCACGAACTGAAAGCGAATGGTGCGAAAATGAAGGCGAAGGTGTTGGCCCCGGCTGCGACCGAAACGGAGTTCGCCAAACGCTCGATGGATTTGGAGCAGTTTGAATATACAGGTATCGTTCCGAAGTTCCACACGGCAGAGCAAATGGCCGGATTCTTGCTGGAACTGTATGATAGCGACAAAGTGGTTGGCATCGTCGATGGTTATACTTACAACTTCGAATTGAAAGACCCAATTTTTCCGTATGTAGCAATGATTAGATAAACTTAATTCGTTAGGGTAATTATTTCGGTTTTGGTGCAAGAAAAAAACAAAAACGTGTGAGTCAATAACAACGGGTCGGAAAAAGTAAGCGTTGATGGAAATTCGAATGGCATTATCCGAATGAAATAATAGATTGGAAAACCGCATAAATGCCGAGCTTTTGTTTTCATTCGGTCAAGTTATTGTCGTTCGTCGAAGACAATAACTTGACCCTTTTGTTGGTGATAATTCATAGTGCAATATGGCAATATCAAAGTATTATGAAAACGCATATGTTTGTGTCGCAAATGTATCTTTGTCGGAAGTCAACATCATTATTACATTGAAAGTCGCTTAAATTGCGGCTTTTTTAGTTATAGTAATGTTACTGTTTTCACAAACTAACAAGCAAACTTTCTTGGCTCAATCATGTAAAAGGACAATCCTACTGAGGAGGCAGCGAATAAAGCTCAGTCTGTCCTCGTCAACTTATACATTAAGTCGACCATCAAATTTACTGCGAAAGTTTTGTTCAATACTGAATTAAGGCGCTCGTCGGTTCTTTTAATATTTCCAACAGTTGGGTAACGGTAGCTGTCCCTTAACAAATGCCGTTACTCAACTTAATGACAGTAACACGCAGAAAAATCAACACATCCAATGAAACTTACAATATAAACTTTCGTAATAGTCTATAATCAGAGGCTACCTCGTTAAGCTATAGGCTAGATAACGAGCGAATTCGTTCTGAAATCGGGAAAATGGGGAAATGGTATATTAAAGGCAAGGAAAATAAAGCTAACATTTTGGGGAGGGGCAATAGTAATTGGAATCACTCTGGCTGCAGTATGCGTGGACATTATTAATTCTTATTGGATTGGAGGGCTTGCTATCGGCCGATAATGCGCTTGTTCTGGCGGTAATCGCGAAACATTTACCGGAGGACCAGAAGAAGAGAGCCATTAATTATGGAATCATTATGGCCTTTGCTTTCCGGTTTGCTGCTCTTTTTGCGATTTCTTTTATCGCCAATGTTTGGCAAGTGCAGGCGATTGGGGCAGCCTATCTTCTATATCTCGGTTTAAAGCACATCATCCAAGCACGCATAAGCAAAGGAAAGGAAACTCTTCACGGTGAGGTGGCAGAACAATCCGCTGGGAAAGGCTTCTGGCCAACTGTAGGAAAGATTGCTTTTGCGGATCTTGCATTTGCGATTGATTCCATTCTTGCTGCAGTAGCTCTTGCGCTTGGTCTGCCGGATTCGCCGCTTGGCGATTTCGGCGGAATGGACGGAGGACAATTTATTGTAGTCGTACTTGGTGGTATTGCTGGTTTAGTCTTAATAAAATACGCGGCTACATGGTTTGTGAAGTTGCTTGAGCAACGCCCCGCTCTGGAGACAACGGCTTATGCGATCGTAGCCTGGGTTGGGGTGAAGCTTACCGTAATTACCCTTGCTCATGGCGATATTGGTGTCTTAGATCAACATTTCCCACATAGCACAGGTTGGACTCTTATCTTTTATGGGGTTTTGGTTGCTATTGTCATTCTTGGCTGGTTTGCGCCGGCTAACAAACAATCTCAAGCAGATCATACCTAATTGAATATACACACTCTAATTAAATTCATATGGGAAATGGATGGACTTTATATGCACCCACAATAGCTTTGTGGCACAACATGAGCATACCATAATAGTTACAAAGAATCAGCTAATAATCGTGACTGCAGTATAGTAGAACCTTTAAAAAACTGCTGCACATCTCTTATGTATTTTTGAATTCCGCGAGGCTTTTGTGCAGCCAATAAACAAAGGTTCATGAAAATGGAGACCAATAGGACTCTCGGTTAGAGAAGAATGTCGTTGTTCTGGTGAAAAGCGATAATGGAAAAAGGGTTATATCCAAAAGGCAGTGCGCAGGATGGAAGGAACCTCGTCCTTATTTCGATCGAAAAACGCGAGATGAGAGAATAGAAGCACGTATGGTGCAAAGCTTATCCTTATGGGAGAGATCGGAAAGGAAGCTGACCGCAAAGCGCTAACGGGTATACTCGCTCATTCGAGGTATGCCCGTTTTGCTTTTCCATAAGATAGCACCAGAAATACAAAGATTGCCACCTTTTGGGAGAATACGATGCTGGCTATACTAAACACATCACATCTTTGCCCGAGATGAGTATGAGCGAATCCGAACTGCAAACGGGGGACGGCTCTTGTCCAAGGCCAGAAGGCGAGATCAGGCCGGAGGAGACTGTTTTGCATCAACTACGACCTGTAATTTGCTTCTCGTCCCCGGATTGCTAAGGCGTTTGGCGGCCAGCCTTGCTCAACTGGTCCGACATGCCGAAGACGCTCGATGCACTGACCAAGAGCTTGCCTACCGCCAAAGCCATCTACATCTTGATGTTGAAAAGCAAGGTTGGCAGGGCGGGGATGTCCGTCTTGAACGGCTTCGACCGGCTTAGTTATGCGCCTAAAGCTTCCAAGTACCCGGAAGACGCAGTTAGGTGGATGGACACCAAGCGGGAGACACAAACCTTTAAGGGTATGGTGATCAGCGAAGAGAGTAAACACTAACACACAATATAGACAGCGCTTACAAACTGATTCTACCGATCTTTAAAACGGATGCGCCTGTACGACGCCTGGAACTTCATCAACAACTCGCAGCCGGAGAACACGAAATTTTTGGACGCGCTTGGCTTCGCGCCGTACTCGCCGAGTTCTCGAAGGACTACTCGAAGGATTACCAGAATCTTGAGACAATGACGGGAACTATATGACGAAGCTCAATTTCGGTGCCAAGAAGATCAGCGGTTTGGACGCATTAATCGTCAAGTACAAAGTTATTCGTCCGGCATCGTGCTGCTCTCTCCGGAGGCGCCGTACGAGACGCCTCGGCGGGTTCCGCTACGATGTCATTTTCCCGGGCGGGATGAATCTGGAAACTCTGGGGAGGTGAAAAATTATTACGGCGCAGAGGATATGTGGAATGCCTGGCGACCAGTCATGATGGAAAAAACATTAATTTTAGTGGGAGGTATTTATGCTTAAAAGCAAAGTATATGGTTTATTGTTACTTCTTGCCGTAATTATATCAACTACAGGATTTTTACCACAGACATCACATGCGGCCGCAGTTATTCAAAATTACCCGATGCCATCCATTTATACCGCATCCAACGTATTTTCATTGAAAGCGGATAACCAATCGGTTCCAGTAATCAGCTATAAGGATGACTATGACTATGCTCAATTTTCTTTCTCCGGCGCGGTTAGTATCGAAGTTACTGCTAATGTGCCGATTACATCTTATTCCATCAGTCCAATGGCCAAAAACATCGAGGGGACGGTCAACGGGAACAAGCTAACATTTACGCTTTCTTCTTCAACCTATGTGATCGTAAAAATCAATGACCAGACGAAGAAAATTGTCATCGCAGCAGATCCCTTGGAGACGAATATTCCCTCGTCCACAGGAGCCGGGATCTATAATGTGACCCATTCGCCATACAATGCGGATAATACGGGGACATCGATGGCATCGAACGCGATTCAGCAGGCTATCGATGCCGCCTATCAAGCTGGCGGCGGCGTTGTATTTGTTCCAGCCGGTGTCTATAAGAGCGGGAACCTGACATTAAAAAGCAATGTAACCTTTTATCTGGCCGGAGGCGCCGTCATTGTCGGTACAGGCAAGGGTGAAGACTACGCGATAGATTTCCGCAAGGATTCACGAAATGCGGATGGAACGTATTTTATTCGTACTGCCGTAGACTCCAGCAATATTACCTTACGGGGACGGGGAACCATTGATGGAAAGGGCATAGCGATGCGAGAACGATTGATGCCGTCACCGAATAAAAATGAAGGATTCTTGAATAACCTGCTGGTTCCGATCGCAACCACAAACTTTAATTTTGATGGTTTAATATTGCGGGATGGCGGTTTTTGGTCGTTCATGGTTGTTCGTTCCGACAATGTGACCATAAAAAATCTCAAGGGATTCCAGGATTTATACAAAATTGAGAATGATGTTATCGATATAAACGAGAGTCAGAACGTGCTTGTTAAACATGCGATTGCAATATCGGATGATGACACTTATTCTACTAAAACCTGGCTGCAAACGGGGATGTCCAAAGGGTGGCCGGGAGCGCTTGAACATTTGGAAAATGTGGTCTTCGATGACGCTTTTGCATGGACAAGATGCGCGGCTTTCAAGATTGGTATGGGAGTAGCACAGCCGCAGATCGGAGTGACCATCCGAAATTCATATGTGTATCAAAGTGCCCGGGCATTGCTGATTGATCATGGTTACCAATATAATACGCTTCCGGAGGAAGGTTACGCTCAAAATATTACGTTTGAGAATATCGATATCGAACGAGTCGGTATCAATCAATTCGGGAACTATTGGCTTGGAGTTTCTACTAGTACTTCCGGCGATGTAAACAATGTTATATTAAAGAACATTAATGTTCGCGAGCTGGGATCTGAGCAATCCAGAATTTCCGGGAATGTCACCAAAGGCGGGATGGTTAACGGTGTCATGTTCTCAGATGTTTATATTAAAGGCAAACTCGCAACAAACCTGAGCGACTTGAAAGTTACCGTTAATAGCAATGTAAACGGCATCAACTTTGCCAATTCCAAGCCGCTGTTCAGCGACAATTTCGAAGACGGAGATACGGCGGGATGGACATCCGTTACAGGCGGCTGGACCGTACCGACAGTCGGCACGAATAAAGTGCTGTCCAGCGGCAGCCAGACAACCACATCCCTGATTACCGCCAATGCCGGCGGCTCATGGACGGATTACGCGTACGAAGCCAGAGCGAAAATGGGCATTACCGATGCCAATGCAGGCATTGTCTTCAGGGTTCAGGACGCCAATAATTATTATATGTATCGAATTAATTCATCGAATCAAAAGCTGGAGTTGTACAAATCCGTGAACGGACAACTGGCGTCTGTAGCCAATACTCCGTTCATAGCCCTGGAGAAGCAGTTCTATACGGTTAAGGCGGTTATAAAGGGTAACAAGATTTTCTGTTATGTGGATGGAGAATTAAAAATGGAATGGACCAATCCAATAACAGAACTGACAACAGGAGGAATCGGATTCCGCACCACCTCGGCAGGCGTCCATTTTGACGATGTAACTGTTACCCCAATCCTCCTATTCAGCGACAATTTTGAAGATGGAAATACGACAGGATGGGCGTCTGCTTCCGGTTCTTGGAGTGTGACAACAGACGGCACGAAAGTATTGACCCAAAATAATTCAGCCACTGCCCTCATTACCAACGGTGATGCATGGACGGATTATACGTATGAAGCTAAAGCGAAAATGCCCATCGCTGATGCCAATGCAGGCATTATATTCAGGGTACAGAATGCCACTAATTACTATATGTATCGAATCAATGTATCGAATCAAAAGCTGGAGTTGTACAAGTCCGTGAATGGACAACTGACCCAAGTATCCAGCACCTCTTTCACAACTCAGGCGAACCAGTGGTATACGATTAAGGCCTCCGTTCAAGGCAATACCATAAAAGGTTATGTGAATGGGGCATTAAAGACGGAATGGACCAATCCTGTAACGGAATTGACAGCAGGGAAAATCGGATTCAGGACCACCTCGGCGGGTGTATCTTTTGATGACGCTTTGGTTCTGGCTCCTCCTGCCTAATGTCGGTCGGCGAGCATAAGAAGGAGCTGTCCCCAAAGCCATGAAACGGCTGCGCGGGACAGCTTCGTTTCGTGTTGGATATTACACGAATAATTTGTGCCTTCCAGTAATTATCTCTCCCATCAATAACCGTCATCTTGCCTTTCTCTCTTGTTTCTGACCATAATGCCTCACTCCAAGAAATGATAAATGCCTTTGTTGCACCATAAACGGCCATGAAGGGCATCGATTGAAAACCGGCTGCTGCTGCTACATTGATAATGGCTCCTTGATGGCGTTCAAGTATGTCTTGCAAAAAGAGGTGCGCTAGTTCCAGAAACATTAAATAAGGGGTTTCACATACTAGTCATATCTAATATGTGAAACCCCTTATTGTTAAACTATCATACTCCATTAGTCTTATAAAACTTGATAGAGAAGAACTTATCCATATTCTACTATCATCTTCATGGTTCCAAACATAAATATCGTTTTAATCACCTAAGGAGCTCACCGAACTTTCGCTTGCACGTCCAAACAGCGGCTTTCTCCTTCTGCTGTTTCGCTTGTCCAGGCAAACGGACTCATTTGTATCATCCGTCAATATGTTTCATACACAAGTGTGTCGTCGAGTTGAAACGTTTTCTGAAAGACTGCGTAGATGAGCAATTGTCCTGCCGGCGTTTCCCCTGCATCGTAACCAAGTCGAATGGGGCCAAGCTCCTCGAACACCAGCTCAGACAGCACCAGTGTGCTGACATCCTCATCGGGATGCGTATTTGCAATGAGTGTCAATGCTTGATCATGCATCGTCGCCATGTTGTCCCATACTTTCTTCATGACCGGTGACAGCCGTTTCATTTCCGCCTTTGTGCGCACCGCTGCTATAACGTGAATGTCGGTTCCGTGAAACGGCAGTGTCACCTTGTAGTCTGACACCGACATATCATAGGTAAATGTCCCGACACCTTTTACGGTATGGTCTGGTTCCCGAATCAGGTTGTTGGCATAATCCAGCCGTTCCAGCTTTGGAGCCTTGCTTGTGTCCAGTACCACAATTTTGTTATCCGAGCAGTACACTTCGACCAGCTCAGGGTGGTTCAGTTGCAGCTTCGACAGATGGTTTTGAAAACAGCGCAAGCTTTCCAGCCTCGGACTGCTGCTAATGTCCAATTCGGTCAAATGATTACCATTGCACCGCAGTTCCAGTAAATTTTCACAGTTCGTCACCCGCAGTTGGATCAAATGGTTGCTGCCGCAGTCCAGCTTCTCCAGCATCGTGTGATGGTCCAACTCCAAGGTAAACAAGGCGTTATAGCCGCACTGCAGATGGCGCAGCAGCGGATTGCGCTCCAATTCAAGCTTGGACAAGATGTTCCAGTAACAAATCAACTCCGTCAGCATATGATTCTGGCTCACGTCCAGATTGCGGATCCGGTTGTATCCGCAATCCAACGATTCCAGCGCCGCATTCGCCGACAGATCCAGCGCCAAAATCGCATTGGAATTGCAGTGCAGCCGCTTTAGCGCGGAATTGTGGCTTGTATTGAGCGCATTCAACTCGTTGCCGTCGCATTCCAAGTCCACCAAACGTGTGTTGCGGCGAATATCCAGCTCAGTCAGCTTATTGTATGCGCAATTCAGGACATCCAGCGACGTAAAATGCTCCAGTCCGTTCAAGCTTGAGATGTCTTTGTGCGAGATTTGCAGTTCGCCAATCCCTTCTACATCACTTGTTTGAATCGAATCCCGGCCGTCGCAATACGTTTTCAAAAGGAACGTCCGGAACTGTTCATCAATAAAATCGTGGGTAATATTCATCTGTCCTACTCCTTTCAGCAATCGGTCCAAGCTACTCTATCATTTTATACCGGCAGAAGGCATATGCACCACCGCCAAAACTCCCATATGTTTCCGCTTAGACAAATTCCGGAGTGTTTTGGGTTCCTGCTCGAGTGCTGCGATACGATCTTCTGATAATATGTCATCCTTCTCGGTGCCGCTGTGGCAACACTGTTTGCTAATGATGGATCCGCACTCATTTTGAAGAAATAAAGGTAAAACATTGTGTTAAATCTAATATTTATGTAAAAAAGCGTGAAGTTAAAGTAATTATATATCTAAATATAAATCACAAGTTTTGAGAATATCAAAATTGTTTGAATGTATTAAATCGTATTATCAACTATTATTTCATAGCAAGAAATTTAAGGTTTATTAGTATGTTGATTTGGAGTTACTTTATTATGTGAATTTTTTTTCTTGAAGAGAGAACAACTGTCATCGTTGGAAAAAACAACAGTGGCAAGAAATCGCTAGCCGAGCTATTCCGTCGATTACTTTCTGAAACCAAATGACAAGAACTTTATCCCATTCCCGACGAATAGTAGGCGGAAGTGAGTACTGCATTCGTTAATGTCTTTATCCTTTTTAGTTTCAATGATTGACTTGATTGTAGCGCTATCGTAAAATTTTGTTATGTTAATTTTAGGTAATGCACTTACTTAAAACTAAGGGGATGATTTATCAATGATTCATCAGCGTGAATGTCCAGTTGAGACACTCATTCATGTTTTAGGTGGCAAATGGAAGCCAATGATTTTATGGCATTTGATTGAATCCAAAAAGAGATTCAACGATCTGGAAAAGCTTATACCTGATGTTTCACAAAAAATGCTTTCACAACATCTCCGAGATTTGGAACGAGAAGGCATAGTCGATAGAACGGTCTATCCTGATATCCCTCCAAAAGTAGAATATTCTCTTAGTGAATACGGCAGATCATTGATTCCTGTAGCAGAAGTCATGTGTGCTTGGGGAGAAAATCATAATAAGCGAAAATATGAAGAGTCAGCGTCATAAAGCTGGTTCAATGAACTTGTACACTAATTCAATCAACTCAAACCAAAAGCTGCCACGGGATTCCGGGCAGCTTTTGGTTACCTACAGTCGCACTCCTGATATGAAATTAATTATCGGGTTTGAGATAATAAAACTCCTTGTAGTGTAGAATTGTCGCCAATCTGTATATAGAGTTTTCCTGTCCTCCCGATCTCCGCGTTTAATTATGGTATTCCTTTCTGTCATGCTTACCTTTAAGTAAGTACCCTACTTTAAAGTGGGTTCTTAACATAATTTTGAAGCGATGCTAAGCTTGAGTTAACCCAATATTGGGGTCCATTTAAGAGGAGGAAAGAACAATGAAAATTATTGTTTTTGGAGCGACGGGGAATACAGGGAAAAGAGTGTTGGTTCAAGGGATAAAAATGGGGCATGAAATGACCGCATTTGTGCGAAATTCTGAGAAGCTTTATGATCAACTAGGTGAGCATTCTGCAAAGCATGTGAAGGTGATCGTGGACGATATTATGGACCCTGTGAGCGTCGGTGAGGCTCTCGCGCATCAAGACGCCGCTATTATTGCAGCCGGCCATGCGGGCCAGGGAGAAGAGTTTGTTCGTATCGTTGATAACATTATAAGCCAATGTGAATTCCAACCTAGTTTCTCTGGGCGGGTATGGATAATGGGAGGAGCTGGCCTGCTGGATATTCCATATACGGATCTTATCGGCAACAATTTACCCGGCTTCCCACCTGAGTATAGAAATCACAACCGGAATTTCGAAAGGCTACAGCAGACTCAACTCGATTGGTCCATTATGTGTCCGGGAACAATGATTGATTCGAGAGAGCACCCAGATCCGGCTCATCTACATGTAACAACGGAAACCTTGCCCATTCCGATTCCGGAGACGATCAAGGAATATTCCGAGGCAGATATAGCCGGTTACTTGTTCAGCCGACTTCAAGAGCTGAATGTTGCTTATGACGATGTCGCAAAATGTATGTTGGACCATCTTGAGCTTGGAGGAGCGTTTAAAAGAAAAAGGGTCGGTTTAGCCTATCAAAGCAATATTACGGTGTGCTAAGGAGAAGGGGGATAATGGGTTTGTTTGGATTACTGATCGTTTTGCATATACTGGCTTCGATCGCCATAATTGGCCCCGCTTTCGGGATGCCCATCATTCGAAGATCCGCTAGAACCGTCGGCCAACTGCATTTTGCTTTTGGTATAACGACCAAACTTGCCATAATACCTAAAATTGGTGGATCCGTACTTATTTTAACCGGGGTTTGGCTTATGTTCATAACCAAGATGGGGTTATCCCAAATGTGGCTGAATGTATCCATCCTTTTATCGCTGCTCATGGTCGTCATGATCGACGGATGGATCGAGCCGCGTATGAAAAAGATCATAAAGATCATATCTGAAAATCAAGACCAGGGTAATGAAATACCCGCCGAGTTCGGACTGCTGATAAAAAAGATCGTACCAATCGAGACGGCTGCACAGCTGCTGATGATTGCCATATTGGTGCTTATGGTCGTTAAGCCATTTTAAAGAAGCCGATAGGAGTCTCCTAACCACATTTTGACCGCTAACGCATCGTAAGCATCAGTAAAAGGACTTTCGAATGTGGAAAAGGCAGTGCTTGCTTATTCATAGAATAATGCATTATGCATGATGCTCGTGCAAGAGTAATTCCTCAATGTTAGACTAGCCATGTATGAATGAAAGCGCTTATAAATTAGTTTACATACAAAAAAACGTTTGTTATAATCATATTATCTTAATCATTAAAGTATATAACGAAGTATGGGGGAAATATCCAATGTTGCTGACTGAGAAGCAGTTGGAGAGATGGATTACAGAATTGGAGAAATACGGAGCTGGATCGGATGGCTGCCCACGTTGATGTGATTGGTGTCATTGATCAAGAAAAACTAATGAAGTCGAGGTCTTGCTCAGTATTTAAGAATTTCTCCCTCCTACAAGAAAGTCAACACGAAATAATTACAGCAGGGTTCAATTGTCGGATCGAGTAGGCAAACCCTGCTGTTTTATTTTGGGTGAAAAAGGTGCCATGTGGATTAGAATTCAATTACGTACATTTGTTCCGACAGGAGCTGTTGCGCGACCCATCGATATCACTGGAGCCGAAGATTCGTTCATTGCAGTTTTGATCTCGGCATTGGGAGTAGGCTGCAGCGGAACGATGGCTGTGGCATTCACTCAATAGGCTGCTGGGAATTATAGGTAACGGAAGTGTCGCTAGAGCTACAAAGGAGCGATTTGCATCGAACTCGAGGGTCATCGGTTCCAAGGTGCCATCAAGAAAGACCAGCAAGGCATTGTGAAAGCCTACGAACACTTGGTGAAATACTTTAAGTGATTCTTTAAAAAAGACTCCTCGGTTTTGACAAGATGAGTGTTTTCACAAGAAATTATCTTATTGATTAAAATAAAAAATGAAAGGAGGCGAGCATGTGTACAAAATGGAGCAAACCTACGATTTGGAACGATTAATCCAACAAAATCTGCATATTCACACTACGTATTCGCCTTGTGCCAAACCTGAAATGATTGCTCGCGATATTGTGAACAAGGCAGTGAAGGACAACATTCGGGTCATCGCGTTTACCGATCATTATAACAGTGGAGATTTTCCGATACTGAACACGAATCGCGAGTTGAAGAACCAAGCGGAGGAATGCGGCACGGATCTAAAAGTTTTGTACGCCTCCGAGTTGTCAGCATACGGTGTCGGCAAATTTCTCGATGCGCCTGTCATTAATGAAGCTTTGGATTACCGCCTGTATGCCTACAATCATTATCACCTCGATTACTGGGAACACCCCGAAGACAAGTCACCACGAGGGTATGTGCGGCATGCGCTGCAAGTACTGGAGTCGTTATTTGCTACAAGTAGGGCCGATTGCATAGCCCATCCTTTTATCGGCAGATTTATTCATTGTTTCGAAGACAAGACGCTCGTTACGAAGGAGATCACTGATAACGAACTGGGGGATATACTGAAAAAGGGGAAACAAAGCCAGGTTGCCTGGGAATTGAATGTGCCGGCTTTATTCGCCGATCCGGAGTTTTCGAAACGATACTGGCGTATAGGCAAAGAGATTGGAGTTGTGTTCCATTTGGGTACTGACGCCCATTCGATGGCCGCCGTCTCGACGTCCCAGCACTTGGAGCGATTGAAACAGTTATTGGAGTAGATAGGTTCCTAAAGCGAATCACACCTTCAGATACGCCAATCCGGGAGTGGATTATACTACGTCGAGCGGCGGTGCACCATTGAAGGTTAAATTTCGAATATTGAGGAAGTGATAGTATGTCAAACGTTCATGAATTGAAACATAACAATCCATTCTCCGGTGTGTATTCATTGCTTCTTACTCCATTTCTGCAAGACGGAAGTATAGATTGGAACTGCTACGATAAATATGTAGATTGGCAGCTCTCCATGCAGCCAAACGGCCTATTTGCAGTTTGCGGCAGCAGTGAGATGGGGATGCTGACCTTGGATGAACGGTTGTCCCTTGCGGAAATTGCTGTGAAGAGAGCAGGCAATACTCCAGTTGTCGCTACTGCCAACGTCAGCCCCAACACTGGCAACCACGCTGAAGAATTGCGCCGTATGGAGGAGACCGGCGTGTAAGGTGTGGTTTTCATTCCTCCAAAAGGAATGGGTGAAAATCAAGAACGGCTTGGTGCATATTTTGCTGATCTGGCCGGTCGATCATCGGTGCCCGTCATTTTGTATGAGTGTCCGTTAAATAAGCCGCATCTTATCGATCCACATGTGTACAGCAGCCTTGTTGTTAATCATGGAATTGTAGGGATAAAGGACACGACTTGTACGATCGAAGGTATTGAGGCGAAAATCAAGGGTGCTCCAAATAGTATCGTCTACCAAGCAAATACGCAGCATATGTTGGATGCAATTCATCTCGGTGCAAGAGGCATCATGGCCATTACGGCAACGGCTGCGGCTGACGTCGTGATACAGCTATGGCGCGAAGCATCAACCCATTCCGACGTGGCTGTCAAGACTCACAAGAAGCTTGTAGCTTTAAATGACGCGCTTGGCTTGGGCTATACAGCAACTGCGAAGTATCTTGCGGCATTACGTGGAATACCAATGAATAATGTAACGAGATCAAATAAAAGCCTGAGCGAAGAAGCGGCAGCAGCGATACGCGCATGGCACATTTCAACCATATGAAAAACAAACAATCATTTAGATGCATTGTCGTACCAAAGCAATGTAAACGCTTTAATGGGATAGTATTTGAGACTCTAAATGATAAAGTAAATATCTTAATAAAGAAGGGGGTGATTGAAGAAATAAAGGACAAATGGAACATCATTTTTCTGGATTGAAGAAAAGTAGGAAAGGTTCGTGAAGGAGTATGACCATAAGGATGTATATCGTCAGGCATGCCCAGCCTGCGAATCAAGAGCCAGGCTATACAGGCGGGCCTAATTACCCGCTGGGCAAGCTTGGATTGGAGCAAGCAGCATGTGTAGGAGAACAATTCGCCAATTGGCTGCCACTGGATGCTATGTATTCCAGTACCCTGCAAAGAGCACTTCAAACAGCAGAAGCGATCCATAAAAGAAGGAGCGTAGCTTGGTATGTGTATCCGGCGTTGTCTGAAACGGATCGCAGAGGCTGGCCACTGATGCGTGAATTGGTAGGTGCAGGGAGTTATGAGGTTCATGCTGAAGAAGCTGCTGCCAACAAAGCCGCCCAAAGCGAGCATTACCCACTATTATCTAAATTAGGAGAGCTGTTCCCCGGTGTACAAACAGGAGGGAACTTCGATTGGCCGGATATTTGGCAGCCTGCTCTAGAAGCGGAAACGAGAGAGAAAACCTATGATCGCGCGAGACGTGTCATGGCGACTATCAGAAAAATTCATGAAGGCACAGATGTCACGATTGCTATTGTATGCCATGCGGCGTTTGGTTCCGTTATGCTTAACGACCTTCTGGGATGCGATCCATGCGACCATAACCGGTTCAGCTTCTCACATGCCGCCATTGCCAGGGTTGATATAGAGGATGACGGTGGGGTAAGTCTTCGATTATTGAATTATATTGGGCATCTTCGGCAGGATATGGTCACTGAAGGTGTGGAATTTCAATAGATAAATCAAAAAATCGTAAGGAGTGTTGTGGATAGACATGATAAATTTCTAAGCATGAACATGTTTGTAAGCGTGTGCGAAACAATCGTCAAGTCCTAACAAATAAATTTTTGGAGGAATTACAATGAGTAAGAGTTTCAATTTATTTGGTAAAGTTGCTACGTTTGGATTAACCGTTGCTATGATGACATCGTGTTCAAGCTCTGGTGGTACTACGGCTTCACCTGCACCTTCCGGATCATCTTCAACTCCTGCGGGGCCTGCGCCAACAATCAATATTGGTTTCAAAGGCGTGTATGCAGATGGTGACCGAACAAACAACCCAGTATTAGCAGAATTGCAGAAAAAAACAAACACGGTTATTAAAGTTCAAGAAATGCCGGACGATAGTTATGTTCAAAAAATCACCTTACAATTTAACAGTGGTACGGCACCTGATATCGTTCATGCTAGTACGGATACAACAACAATTGGTATGATTAACAACTTTGGCGCAAACGGTTTGTTAAAGAAAATGTCTGATCTATTACCTAAAATGCCTAATGTTCAAAAATTTTATGATAAAGAGATGCAAAGCAAATTTGTAAATGCAGATGGCAGTTTATACATATTACCTACACCAAGAGACGTTGGTTATGGCGCAGTATTTATTAGACAAGACTGGTTGGATAACCTAGGTTTAAAAACTCCCAAGACATTTGATGAATATAAGGAAGTTTTAAAACAGTTTGCAACAAAAGATCCAGACAAAAATGGTAAAGATGGCGATACTTACGGCGCTGTTTTTGATAAACAAAGTGGTCTGGAGCCCGCATTAGCACCTTTCGGTGTTCCTTACGCAGATTGGATGAAAACAGCTGACAACAAATTAGTTTGGTCACAAATAACTCCTGAATACAAAAAAGCAATCGGTTTTGCCAGAGAATTAGTTGCAGCCAAAATAGTTGACCCTGAATTTGTAACCTATCAACCAAACAATGGTAAAACTCAACTTATAAGAAACAGCAAAGTCGGTGTATATCAGGGAGTTTCGTCCGGTGCTGCTGCAGACTTAGCTATTATCCAGGAAAAGACACCTAATGCTAAAGTCGTTGTTCTTGAGGTTCCACCAGCTCCTGGAATTGCAAAAAGTGTATCCGCTTATGGAAACATTATTAAAAAAAATAAAGATGGTTTGCCTGTTGGTTTCTCTAGCATATGGGCTGTGAATTCAAAAGTAAATGCCGATGTTTTAGACGGTATTGCAAGGATTTTTGACTTTACATCTGGCGACAAATTAATGACAGTTGGTGTTGAAGGTAAGGATTACACAAAATCAGGTAATGATTATAAACTATCCAAAGACTTAAAAGGTTTAAGACAAGATGGGGCTTGGGACGTTTATACCATCGGCAATATGGAGGGGCAAAGAGAGTTCTGGAAAGACCTGTGGCCGGCAGAAACAGCTACTAACATGGCTAATACAGGATTATCCACTCAACCAAGAGTTATCTATTTCTCTACTCCTACAACGGATGCACAATTAACACAAATTACAGCTAAAGCAACTGAAATATTTACACAAATTATTTCAGGTAAAGTGGAATTAGAAGCAGGTTGGGCTGAATGGGAAAAACAATTTAAATTGTTAAAAGGCGATGTCATGTCTCAAGAAATAAACGAAAGATATGCTAAAAACGCTAAGTAAAGTAAGCGAATTATTTTAGTACTTACAAGTGCAAGGATAAAGAACATCTTGTCCTTGCACTTATTGACTAAAAGATAAACTCCGTTTAGTAAAGAGGAGATGCCAAAATGTTTGTTCAAAATATCAAGAAACACTTTTCACTTTATATGCTTTTATTGCCTGGACTCGCATTTTATATCATTTTTAAGTATGTGCCTATTGTTGGTTATTTAATGGCTTTCCAAGATTTCAAAATTGGTAAAGGACTATTCGGGAGTCCGTGGGTTGGCTTAGATAACTTTCGCTTTATGTTTCAAGACAACAATTTTGTGAATGCTTTAAGCAACACGCTCATAATCAGTGTATATAAACTTATTTTTGGAACTATCGGCCCGATTGTTTTGGCATTATTACTAAATGAAGTCATCGGTACTAAATTCAAAAAAATAATCCAAACCATATCGTATTTGCCTCACTTTATATCATGGGTCATCATTGCCGGTATATTGACAGGGATTCTTTCTTCTAAAGGTATCATAAATTATGTTTTAGTTGAGATGCTTCATCAAGATAAAATTATATTTTTGGCAGACCCCATTTATTTTAGAAGCATTATGGTCATTACCGAAGTATGGAAAAACCTGGGCTGGGGTACCATTATTTATTTGGCTGCTATCTCCGGAATAGATTCTGAAATGTATGAAGCGGCAATTGTTGATGGGTGTTCCCGATTTAAACAAGCCCTGTATATAACACTTCCATGTATGATACCAACGATTATTGTGCTGTTGATTTTGCATTTAGGGGGTATTCTTAACGCGGGATTTGAGCAAATTTACTTGTTCTATACGCCACCTGTATATCCTGTTGCGGATATTTTGGATACATTGGCTTTACGTATTGGTATTCAGAATAATTTCAACTATGGAGTTGCAACGGCTATCACCATATTTAAATCAGTTGTAGGTTTACTCTTGATTATTGCTGTAAACAAAATAGTCAAATATGTGGATAAAGAACATGGCATATGGTAGGAGGCTAAGATGACAAGACGAACAACAGGTGAGAAAATATTCGGTTACTTTAATGGGTTGCTACTAATCATTTTCTGTATAACCATTTTATATCCATTTATTAATATTATTGCTATCTCTTTTAGTTCTACGGCTGCTGCTAACACTGGTTCAATAACTGTTTTTCCGATAGGTTTTAATATAGCAGCCTATAAATATCTGGCTAATTACAGTCAACTTGTGACGGGTTTTAATGTAACTATGTTTGTGACGGTCATAGGTACAGCTTTAAATTTAATTTTTACAGTAGTTACAGCGTATCCGTTATCAAGAAAATATTTACCTTACAGAAAACCAGTTAAATTTTTCTTATTACTTACCATGCTTTTTCCACCAGGTATTGTGCAGCTTTATATTCTTTATATCAATTTAAACTTAATTGATTCGATATGGGTTTTAATTATACCGGGACTTATTAATACATTTAACGTCATTGTTATGATCAGCTTCTTCGAAACGATTCCACAAGAAATTATTGATGCTTCCAGAATTGATGGTTTATCAGAGATACAAATGATTTTCAGAATTATATTCCCGCTATCCATGGCAGCTATAAGCACAATTGGTTTGTTCTATGCTGTAGATCACTGGAATGCTTGGTTTAATGGATCTATTTTTATAAACACCAAGGACAAATGGCCTTTACAGCTAGTGTTGAAAAATATTTTAAGTACAACGATAGCCGCCGACACTAATGTGGATACGGGTACAGTTCCTCCAGCCTATCAAATTCAAATGGCCATGGTATTTATTACAACTTTACCTATTTTGCTTGTATATCCATTTATCCAAAAATACTTTGTAAAAGGCGTTATGATTGGTGGTATAAAAGGTTAATTCAGGAGGTACTTATGATAGAAGTAAGAAACTTAACGAAGCATTACGGAAAACATGTAGCGGTAGATCATGTAAGTTTTACAATAGCCGATGGAGAAATTGTAGGCTTTCTTGGACCCAATGGAGCAGGTAAATCGACTACAATGAATATGATGACCGGATACATGGCTTCAACAGAAGGAGAGGTTATCCTAGCGGGACATAATATTTTGGATGAGCCGGAAAAAGCAAAATCTAAATTAGGCTATTTGCCTGAACAACCACCGCTCTATTTTGACATGAAAGTAGATGAATATTTAAACTTTGTGGCTGATATAAAAAAAGTCAAGTCAAGTCAAAAAAAGGCAATGATTGAAGAAATAAAAGAAACGGTACGGATTAAGGATGTGTCTAATAGATTAATAAAAAATTTATCTAAAGGCTATAAGCAAAGAGTTGGTTTAGCACAAGCTATGATAGGTAATCCTGAAATCATTATTCTTGATGAGCCTACAGTAGGGTTAGACCCTAAACAAATTATTGAAATGCGCGACGTTATCAAAACATTAGGTACTAAACATACAGTCATATTAAGCTCACACATCCTTTCAGAAGTTAGTGCAGTTTGTGACAGAGTGATCATTATAAATAAAGGCAAAATAGTTGCTAGCGAGACCCCTGACCAATTGTCAAATAACTTGATACAAGGTTCTAAATTGTTGTCTCGTATTAAAGGGACAGAAGCAGAAATTAAACATGCGATTGCTAGTTTTCCATTCATCAAGCATGTACAAATAGTGGGCAGCAAAGAATGCGATACGCTGGATGTTATTTTTGAGGGCGACAATCACACAGATATAAGAGAATTTATTTTTCATGCTATGTCAAAAAGTAATTTACCGGTATTAACACAACAACCGCTTAATCTTTCCCTGGAAGAAATTTTCTTAGAAGCAACAGGAGAAAGGATCCATTATGACAAGCATAATTAAAAAAGAATTAAGAACCTATTTTACTACCATGTCAGGATATATTTTCTTGACATTTTTATTATTACTTTCAGCGGTATATTTTGTAATTGGAAATATAAGTGCACAATCAGCAGATTTTTCGGGAGTATTAACAAGTATTGCGGTTTATTACTTATTTTTAATTCCCATATTGACCATGAGGTTATTTGCGGAAGAGGCTAAATTAAAAACAGACCAATTATTGTACACATCGCCTGTTTCCATAACGGATATCACTGTGGGCAAATTTATAGCTGCTTCGATTGTATTAGGTATCGGTACGGTACTTACATTCATCTTTCCTATCATATTAATACTGTTTTCAGATATTAACCTGATGCTCATCGTTGTTAGTTATTTGGGATTTATATTGTTTGGTTTAAGCTTAATCAGCGTTGGCATGTTTGTATCGTCTTTAACAGAAAACCAAATCATAGCTGCGGTTATCACATTTGCAACGGTATTTTTGTTCTTTATCATGGACGGTTTAGCAAAAGCACTGCCAGCTGATAAAATGAGCTCCATATTTTTTATTACAGCAATAATAGGTATATTTGGATTCATCGTATATGACAGTACGAAAAATAAAGTTGTGGCAGTTTGTATAACCCTTTTATTCTTAGCAGTAGAAGTGGTTTTATATTTCATAAAGCCAACCTTATTTGAGGGTACAATTGCTTATGTTTTACAATGGTTTTCCGTGTTTAACAGATTTACTAATTTTCAGCGAGGCGTTTTACATGTATCTGACATTATTTATAACCTTACCTTTTTTATTGCGTTCACCTATTTAACTATAAATGGAATTGAAAAGAGAAGGTGGAGGTAATAATGAATAATTTAATTCATGCCTTGAATAATAAAAAATTTAGATATGGAGCATTTTCAACATTAACAGCAATAGTCGTTTTAGCGGTGTTGATCATTGTAAACTTAATCTTTTCCAGTTTAAATTTAAGTTATGATGTCAGTAAAAACAAAGCATACTCCATATCCAAATATTCAATAGATATTATTAAAAAAGTACAAGATCCCATACATATTTATATTTTTACAAAACCTGGGGGTGAAAATCCTGATTTTAAAGATATTATCCTCGATTATACAAAATATAACAGTAACATTCAGGTTGCTGTAAAAGATCCCAATTTATATCCGCAGCTTGTGGAAAAATTTAAATCGGACCCGTCGCAAGCGGTTTCAAGCAATAGTGTTGTGGTGGAAAATGGAAAAACAAATAAGTTCAAATTAATAGATGCCGGGCAAATGATTACAATCGGATTTGACCAGCAAACCTATAAAGAATACGTGCAGTCCATCGATGTTGAGCCTCAAATTACGAATGCTATTGAACATGTTACAAGTGAAAAAGCACATATCATTTATAGCATAGCAGGCAACGGAGAGCTATCTTTACCAGAAAAATTAATTAATACTATTAAACTTGCCAATTATGAAATGAAGGATATAAATCTATTAACAGAAGAGGTTCCCAAAGAGGCAAACTTAATTTTTGCAACAACACCTGCCAAAGACTGGACGCCAAATATGGTAAATAAAGTAAATACATATTTACAAAATGGAGGACGAGCGGTTTTTGCACTTAATTTTACTACTTCTGCTTTTCCTAATTTAATGTCAGTTGTAGGTGCCTATGGAGTGTCTGTAGACAATAAAGTGATCATAGAACCTAATACAAATCTTTCTTTACCAAATCAACCTACGGTATTGCTGCCTAACCTGGAGGCCAGTGAAATCACCCGGAATTTAGCAGACAAACAATACAAAGTATTATTGCCGGTAGCAACTGGCATAAAACAAAATGATATTAAGAGAAATTCATTAAAAGTTACTCCGTTATTAACCAGTTCAGCAAAGTCATATGCCAAAAATAGTTCAGCTCAAAGTGTTGAAAAAGCGAGCGGCGATATGTCGGGGCCATTTAATTTGGCAGTCATGATTACGGATTTTACGAATACGAAATCGTATTTGGAAACAAAATTAGTCGTTATTGGTACAGATACGTTAATATCACCTGAATCAAACTCCGTATCCGGAGGAACGAACTATAATTTCCTCGTAAATTCAATAAATTGGACTCAAGGCAAAGAAAGCGGAAGCTACATCCCTCCTAAAGCTCCTAATGCTGCTGCACAATTACAATTAAGCGGCGCACAAGCAGTTATCATCACATTAGTGACCGTAATTGTTATTCCATTGATAATCTTAGTTACGGGTATTGTGGTTTGGGCTAAAAGGAGAAATAGCTAAATGAAAAGGAAAATCATATTTTTTATCGCGGTAGTCGCAGTTTTGGTTATCCTGTTGATTATTCAATTTGCCATTCAAACTAACAATCAAAAAGAAGGAACTCAAGCAGCGGCAGCGGCAACTACCGTATCAACACCAACATTTTCGATTGGTGGCAGTGAAAGCGATGTAAAAGAAATCAAAATCGTTAACACAGCTGGTGTGATTAAATTGGTACCTACAAAGGGGATTTCGGGTAGCGAGAGTATAGATTGGGTTTTGGAAACCAAGCCGGACTTTCCAATTGACCAGAATTTGTTAAACAATATGGCTGTAAGTGCTTTAACCAAATTCAATTTGCTTGATGAACATGCAACGAATTTAAAGCAATTTGGGTTAGACCCTGCACATGCTGAAGTGAATGTTACTCTTAATAATGGTAGAGAGCATACAATAAAAATAGGTAAACCAACTCCGGATCAGGCAAATTATTATGTTGTTATTAACAATGAAAAGGGAATATATTTAATGAATAGCGGTAATGCAAAAAAATTATTAGTAAGTTTAAACGATCTGTTTGACAAAAAAATTCCTGAAATTAATTTAAAAAACTTAAAATCGATGGAAATCCTTAAATCAGGAAAGCTTTTTTTAGATCTAAAAGCAAAACAAAATAAAGAATCTACACCTTCATCTTTACCTGGAGCACATCTATTACCAACTAATCATTTAGTTATGAAGGTTCCTGTACCTGACAGAGATGTTTACTTGGAAGATTTTGCTAAAAGGACTTTTGGATTGCCTGGGGGTACTACCCATATAACTAATGCTACAATAAAAGTATTATCCATAGTTGATGAGAAGCCGCTAGACATGGGACATTACGGACTTTCAGTGCCTGCATTAGAGATTAAAATTCAAGATGATAAAAATGGATATCATTTAATGTTAGGTGATGCAAGCGGAGATATCATTTATGCTAAATTTGCTGACAAGAACTATATATTTTCGATAAACCGAGAAAGTATCCGTTCCTTACTTACATTTGAGCCCATTCAGTTTATAGATCGCTTTTTAGCTTTAATCAATATTGTTGATTGTGATCAAATTTCAATAGAAGCTTCATCTTCGAAATTCAATGTAGTAATTAATCATAAAGAATTACCCTTAGCAAGAGGACAATCAACTCAAGGAGAAGAACAAAGCGGAATATTTAACGGTAAAGTGGTTGAGGTTGATCAATTAAGAAAGTTTTATGAAATGATAATAGGACTAAGTTTTGATGCAGTTATAGAACCTGTAGAAAAGCCTGGAAATTCTTTAACTACGATAAAATATACAACTAAAAAAGGAGAAAAGACAGTAACTTTCTATACATATAATGATAACTTCTATTTAGTAAAAGTAGATGATGGAGCTGCTCAATATTTAATAAATAAACAAGCCGTTGATGAAGTCATAATGGCCTGTAAAGCTATGCTGTCAGATATTCATATCACATAATAAGGGGATGGCGCTCGATGAAGGCACTGATTATTTCCGATATCCACGCCAATATTTATGCATTAGAAAACATTTGGAAACAAGAAAAAGACAGCGATGTCATTTATTGTGCAGGAGATTTGGTTGATTACGGACCTTTTCCCAAGGAAGTACTACAATGGATTACGGAGCATAAGGCTTTGTGCGTGAAAGGAAACCATGATGAGCGTGTAGCTGCCTTATATCGCAACAAAGATCAATTGTGGAATGTTTCGCTTGAAGAGCGAACTTGGGCGCATGACAATGCTCAAAAGCTTAGTGAGGCGGATATTGAATTTTTGGAAAATCTGCCTCATTCACTTGCATTCACTATGGATTCTATTGGATATACCATGCAGCATATGTACAACAATTACGAGACCATTCCTAGTCTCCATCATTATTATAGCTTCTGGGAACAGCAGACCAAGGAACCCATTACGAGCATGGAACATAAACGAATGATATTCGGCCACACGCATCGAAGAGCTATTCATTATCTAAGCAACCAGGAACTGTGGATGAATCCCGGAAGTATCTCGTATCGCAGACCTGACGATCCATGTAAAGAGGCACATTATATGACGATTACAGATGGACGTATCGATATGAAGAGCTTACAATACGATCGCTCACCCCTACTGCAGGCAACCTTGTCCACAACACTCAAGCAAAGAGGAGAACTAGATGTAGCTCTTGTCTTTTTCGGGGAAAACTAGAAGTAGAAAGGATCAAAATGAGGAAAATCAAATCCAGGTGCTTCGGGATCTCGGAGTAGAGATTTTCAGGCTTCTCGATCGGACACCCGATGCCCAAGTCGACGAGGACCGTGGGGGGGACGTCGCATCCGCCGCCGCGGTCGGTCGGTGGGACTTGGCCTATGCCGCCGTATGCATCTTGCGTGCCGCCGTCTGTGAAGAGGATCTGTTCGACTTTGAGAGGAGAGGAGCCATGAAGGCTCCTTTTCTGTTCTTGCTCGCCGTCTACTGCTTCTGGTTATGCAGGTGCGTCATCAGATCGTCCAGCGTATTGGACCAGCCGTCGTAAAAGTACTTATCGCCGGGGTGACCGGCCAATCCGCGCAGGTGGAAGATCATCTCGGTGTGAGGGTTAGGGTCACGACAGGGGAAATCTCGATGGGATCATCTTTCTTGCCTCATCGAACAGCCGCTGGGTAACCGGTCAATTGATTGATGCAAGAGCTAGGCTTTTGAGGGAAAACATAAAAACACGGTAGGCACTGAATTAACAGTACCTACCGTATGAGTGATATCGATTATTACTCTAAGTCTAGTGTATGACCCAGACTGACGTTTAGCACGCGCATTACCATGAGTAGCGACTCTAATCTAGTAGCATTAGCATTCGGTTTGAACGATCCATCGTCTGTACCTTGTACGATACCCATACCGGATAACGTATTAATCTCACCCTCTGCCCAGTTACCCGAAACATCTTTGAACTTAGCTTCTTTTACTGAAGTAGTGTTCATCACTCTTGAAAGCATGGCCACTATTTCTGCTCTGGAAATAGACTCATTCGGTTTGAACGTTCCGTCTTGGTAACCGTTAATAATGCCACTTGCTTTTAATATAGCTATTGTATTTGCCGCCCAATGATCTTTGGTGTCCTCAAAGCTGGAACCACCTTCTGACACTAAACCGAGCGCTTTTACTAACATCGTTGCAAATTCCGCTCTAGTTACCGTAGCACTCGCATGGAACGAACCATCCGCATACCCTTCAATGATCCCAAGCTTAGTCGCTAATACGATTGCTTTAGCGTATTGGTCATTTGCAGGTACATCCTTGAATGTTACTGCGGGTGCAGTTTTTTGTTTTTCTACCAGAGCTCTGATTAAATCAATATTAACCTTTTCATTGAAGAATGATTTTGGCGTTGGTGTAACTGTTGATGGTGTACCTGTTGATGGTGTACCTGTTGATGGTGTATCTGTTGATGGTGATCCTGATGATGGAGTACCTGTTGATTGTGAACTTTTTCTTGGTATTGCATTAATCACTGCCGTTCCATTTTTACTTGAATCAACGGTCGATGTTGCTGTAATGGTATAATCGCCTCTCACTGCATCTGCTGTAACCGTTACTAATCCATTCGCATCAACGGTTACTTTCGAATCGCTGCTTGTCCATGTTACTGTTTGTTCCGCTCCGCCCACTACTGTTACTGTAGCTGTCAGTTGCTGTGTTGCTCCTTGAGCCACAATCGCTGATGTTGGACTTACGCTTACACTTGTTACTACTGGTGCTGCTATTACTGTAATCGTTGCTGTTCCTTTTTTACTTGAATCAACGGTTGACGTTGCTGTAATGGAATAGTTCCCAGTCGCTGCATCAGCTGCAACCGTTACTAATCCATTCGCATCAACGGCTACTTTCGAATCGCTGCTTGTCCATGTTACTGTTTGTTTCGCGCCGCTCACTACGGTTACTGCAGCTGTCAGTTGCTGCGTTGCGCCTTGAACCACACTAGCTGTTGCTGGACTTACGCTTACACTTGTTACTGCTGCATCCTTTTTCTCGATGGAGTAATTGTCAAACATATCCCCGTTTACTGTGTGGGCTTGAATAGAGATCTTATCATGGCTAACTTGAATTGCAGAGTATACCGGAACGTCATCATCGAACATGAAATCAAGATACGCATACTTTGTTCCATCGTAGAACTTCCAGCCAGATGCTCCTCCGTCCAAATAGACTGTCCCACGCTCGCCATTCATCAAAGGCTTACCCTTTTTCATCGGATACGTACGCGAGTAGACGTGGTCGTGGCCTACCAGCACCAAATCTACTTCCAATTCTTCCAGTATCGGTGCGAAATAGGTACGAGAATCTTCAATTAATTCGCTGCGTCCGCTTTCGGTATGATAAACGGGCTTATGGAACATAACCATTTTCCATTTTTTATCACTCTTCTTGATATCCTCGCGCAGCCATTCTGCTTGCTTGGACATGGTTACTGCGTCTGCTTCGGAATTCAACACGGTGAAATGTACCTCGCCTGAATCGAAAGAATATACGTATTTCTTCTGATTCTCCGGTCCGTTATTTGGAAGCTCCAATCCCTTGACAAAAACCTCTTTGCCTTCACCTTTAACATCATGATTACCCATTGTGTAACCCGATGGAATTGAGGTTGCATAGAACGACGAAGCTTTCCAGAACTGGTTCCACTCATCTGACAATTTTCCGTCGTCAACAATGTCACCACCATGCATAATGAACTGGGCATTCGGGTAATTTGCGAAAGCGTTTTTGAGCAGTTTTTGATAGGCCTCAAGCCCATTATCACCTTTGGTATGCGAATCCGTTACGTATACGAAAGAAACGGGCTTATCCAGTGCGGAATCCGCTGTCTTGTAATCGTTCCATGCACTCCAATGTCCTTCGTAGCCAACCCGATAATGATATTTCGTACTTGGTTCGAGGCCAGTAACCAGCGCCTTATGGAACTTTATTTCGCCCAATGGACCGTTATTAACATTCTGCATTACTTGTACTTCGTATTTCGCGACCTGCTCGATTAATTTCTCTGATGCATTAGCAAAATCGCTATCCTTCACGTATTGAATTGTGGTTTGTTGGACTCTAGGTGCAGTTTGCCATCCTACGCTCATCATTGTACCCATATTTTCGTTAACAAAGGTTTGAACATATTGCGGGTTTTCGTCACCAAACTGAGAAACAATTTCCATGTTCATACTCTCGCTGGTGCTGCCGTCCTTTACTGCTTGAACTCTCCAAGTGCCTATCGCAAGGGTTAAGAGCGACGTAAGAATTTCTCCTTTGGAATCCGTTAAGCCCAAGCCTTGTTTAAGATCATTCTGCTGAACATCAGCGGAAGGTATAAAACCTTTCTTGGTTCCATCAGGCGTAAACACACTTACAAATCCGGAAGTACTTCCTGTTGTTGCGAAAAATTGCTGATCTTTCTTTACCGTCAGCAACACGGAGGACGCGCTGTCAGCGCTCTTATATATCTTGGAATTTGCAGCTGTCACGGTCACATAGGTCTGAGGACCGTTTGCATCATTGAATTCAATCGCCGCTCCTGCAACCGGTGCTCCAGCGTGATTTGTAACAGTGATTACGCTCTGCGTTTGCAAACCTGCTCCTTTGATTGCCATTTTGTACGGGAACCCGATCTTATAGTTAATCGGAGCGGTGAAGGAATTTACCGAAGTGCCGCCAGTATAACCGAAGCTGCCTTCGGCCATGCGTATTTGTTTAAACATCTCGCCACGTTCCATCTTGGCCGTTCTACTGAATTCGAAATCGATGCTTGCCAAAGGTTGCACGTTGTTTCCTTGTAATCCATCTGCGTTAAACGTAACAAAACCGCCTACATTATCGATATTGGTCTGCACGTTGGTCAACTCGGAACGCCCTGTTATTGCTTTCGCTTGCAAAGTCGCTGGGTCGAACTTGAGCTTGACGTGTGCGCTCTTGGCTACGCCTACATCCTTCGCTCCGAGCTGCAATCGGTAAATCTCGCTGCTGAGTGATTCTTCTGGTGCCTCCATGGTATACCGTGCCCCATGCTCTATGTTGAAAGAATAATCTGCTGTTGCGGGATTACCGGATTTATCTTTAATTGTTGCATGCACTTCATAATAGCCGCCATCAAGCGGTGTGTTTGGATGATACGTAATCAATTTATTATTCAGATCGTAGGCGTAGGTCGCCGATGAAACAGATTGTCCATTCACGGACAGTCGTATCGAGTTTGGATCGATGCCCGAGGCGTAGGTCGCGGATGTAACAGACTGTCCATTCCCGGACAATCCAACGTCGTCCGCAGACAGGGTAATACTGGAGATAGGTGCATTCAAAGTCTGGTTTGGTGTCGGTGAAGTCGGAGAGATCACAGGCACGGTCATATCTTCACTAACCGGTTCATCATAGATGAGCCTGACGTCGTCAATCCAAATCGAGCCTTTATTCTTTTTGCTCATTTGCCTTTCCTTCATCTGGAAGTAAAAAGCCAGAGTGCCCGGTACAGTCATATCCGCCCCTATTGGTGCTTCTACATACTTCCAACCACTCCAGTCTATACCTGTCACTTCATCCCTTATATCATAGGTTCTAGAACTTCCACTAGGAATGTAGAACTTACTGGTTAGACCATGTCCTTCGTTATTGGCGTATACCCACATCCCGATTTTCTTGGGAACCCTGTTGGTCAACGGCAATTGAGTTGCCGGCCCCACAGCAACTTGAGAGGGATTATCTGTAATTCCAATAAAATCATAATCAATTCGTAAGGATTTTGCCCCGTTACGAACGTATTTCGGATTCGTTTCGAGTGACATACTGGCGCTGTAAATGCGTGCCTGGTCCAAATATAAATCAGCCAAGTTGACATTTTCGAAATCTTCTACCATGACGACACCGCTAGGATTCGCAGGAATCACGGGTGCGGCAGAAACGGTGGACGAGGATGAAAGGGATGCTGGAATGTACGGGAGTAGAACCGCCATTGCCAATATTCCGGTCAAAACTCTCTTAAAAAATGGATGATGATAAATCACGAACCCTCACGCTCCTCAAGTTGTTGTACTTATTTGACCTATGTATAAGAACCATTGATAAGCATAACGTTACAATGTCATCGCAGTGTCACCCCAATGTTAAGCAAAAAATAAGCTTTACTAGAGTTTCTCACCAGGCTTGTACATCAGAGTAAGCTGACATTTCCGAGGTGCAAGCTGTGAAGGCTGTCCGTTGTAACCACAATGTACGAAAGCCAAGGTAATCGTGAAGTGAAAGCAAGCATGAAGTATTTTCCATTAAAGTAAAAGTCGTAGCCCAGAAATCCGGAACGATTAGTGCTACAATGGCAATGCAGCAATTAGATATGAAGCATCGGACGTTTTATAGGCGTGTAAAGGAATATGAGAAAGTTGAGTTATAAATTTAGGGGTTCAGCCAACATTTTAACGGAATCATACGTTAAAGGCTTTATCGAGCGTTAAGTATATAATGATAATTGAATAGGAGGTGCTGTATCTAAATGGAATTTATAGAAACAGGAATAAAACTATTTGTGTTTATAATATTTATTTCACTACTCTTTAGTTTGGTAGGGTTCCTAGTCCAAAAATATCTAAGTGACTTCTTTCAAGGTTCTTCTAAAACAATAATAAAAATATTTAGTTTATTTAAAGGGATTTTTCGAAAAACGAGCTGACCATATGGTCAGCCTGTTGAGAAGCCTCTTTAAGTGACAAAATGGTCAGGTAATGGGAGTGTTGCAGACGCAGCATTTGTTCCTTTTTCGAATGTTAGTCATTCAATTTATAATGGTACGGCAATTAGTGGTTATTACGCGGATAACACCTTTGGAATAGATCAAACCGTTACAGTCTGTGGAGCAACTTTCTATCATCAAAGAACAGCAACAGGACCTGTGACGAATAGCGACAGTGGTGGTCCAATATGAGGAGATACTAGTGGTAGTAATTATGCTGAGGGAATTATAAGTGGAGAAACTCCTGGATTGTAAATATAAAATTATTACAAAAATAATTTATAAAATTACATTTTAATAATAATTCATGAAAGTATAATTCTTTACATGAGATCTCTTTATAAGATTTTGCTCAAATTATTTCGTAGGAGGTTTTTTTGTTGAAAATTAGTAGGAGAGGGACGAAACAAATGAAAGCGGTTTTATAAAACTATAGAGAAAATATCAAAATAAAGAATAAGAACAGTATCGTACATAGCTTAAAAAGAGATGCACTCTTATATCTACTCTTACTGTTGCCAATAGCGTATATCCTCATCTTTAGATATGCCCCCATCTATGGCGTGTTGATGGCTTTTCAGGATTATAGAATCCGCCTTGATTGACGGTTGTAATGAACTGGGGATCCTAGTACGAATTGTTCTTCCGTTATCTTTGCCTTCTATAGCAACGTTAAGCCTCTTTTACGCGGTGGACAGATGGAACGGTTTTCAGGATGCGCTTATTTTACAGATAAAAATCAGTATCCGTGCAATTAAAGCTGTACCAAATCATCACTGCGAACCAACAGCTAGCTACCCAGCAAGGTGAAGGCAAGTTGGTTGCAGAATACCTGGCAGCAGGCGGGCAGGCTGTTACGGATGAAAATGTGAAAATCTACAAGGCAATGCAAGTAAATAAGAAGTAATTGGAAGAACATTGCAATTCAAATAAGCCGTTGTCCAATCATCGGTTTATTTGAAACTAAGTAAAGTTGAGGGCAGAATGTAGTTCATTGTAACTTGGTGTTTACAAATAAAGGAACTGGAAAAGCGCTGGATCTAATTGGAGAATGATTCAAGGAACAATGGCGTGTAGATTCATAATTGGGATTACAGGGATAAGACTGCGCATCAATGGAATTTTGTCGATGTAGGTAATGGCTTGTTTAAAATCATCAATGTGAATAGCGGCAAAGCCCTTGAAGTTGCAAGCGGAAATACGGCAAACGGAGCAAAGGTACAGCAAAATGATTACACCGGAGCAGCTAGGCAGCAGTGGCGGATACAGCTTGTAGGAGGTGGTCAATATGTAAATGGCACCGATTTTGAGAGCGCTTCCAAGCAAACAGGGATTAGAACAGGGTGATGGAAGCTTTAAGTTTATCTTTTAAGCATTCTGGCCAGGCATGGGAGTCAAAGTGTTCAACAAGTAACGTAAATTGTTAGTCAATAAAGGAGGTTGTCTCATGGGAAAAATCAAAAAATCTAATTTGGTATTGTTTTGCGTTTCAATTGTAATTTGTTTGTTTTTATATTTGCCGGGACTAGCTTATGCTGCTCCGATTCACTCTGGTCCACAATTTGGGGAAGGCTCTTATGCAGACCCTGATGTACAGGTTTATAATGGGACATATTGGGTGTATCCGACTCGTTCGACTCAAGTTGGCGAGTCTGGCACTGGCGCAAAATCTATAGACATATTTTCTTCAACAGATATGGTTAATTGGACAAAATACTCAAATGTAATAAGTTCTGCCAATATATCATGGTTACAACATTCATTGTGGGCACCAAACGGGGCTTATCGCGATGGGAAATACTACATTTATTTTGCTGCTAACGCAATCAATGGCGATGGACAATTAGGCGGAATAGGCGTTGCAGTGGCTGATAATCCACAAGGTCCATATACCGATGCGATTGGGGCACCACTTATAAATGTTGTAAGAAATGGCGCAGGTCCAATGGATCAAGATGTATTTATTGATGATGACGGTCAGGCTTATATGTATTATGGCAGCTGGGGAGAGTGTAATGTTGTAAAGCTTAACGCTGACATGAAGTCTCTGGGAACATGGCCTGATGGAACCGTCTATAAGAAAGTTACTCCCACTAAAAATGGCGATAATGATTATTTTGAAGCGCCTAAAGTGTTCAAGAGGAACGGGATATACTATTTGACTTATGCTGCCGGTGTATGGGCTGATTCATCTTATAAGGTCATGTATGCAACTTCGACCTCTGTAACAGGGCCATTTGTACCAAAAGGTATTATGCTGCATACGGATACTACAACAGCAGATGGACCTGGTCATAATGGTATTGTTCAATCACCTACAACAAATGATTGGTACATTTTTTACCATAAGCGTTATCTGAGTAGTTCACAACGCGTACTGGCCTATGATAAATTTGAGTTTAATACAGATAATACGATTATACCAGTCGAAATGGCAGTGGAAGATAACTTTGATGACGGTAATGATGTAGGGTGGACAAAATATGGCGGTACATGGACAGTATCAGGCGGTCAGTATAATGTAGCATCAAATCCGGGTGCCAAGGCCCTTCTGGACACCAATTTCACAGATTTGATGTATGAAGCTGATGTGACACCAGGTTCAACCGGCAATGCGGGTCTGGTATTTAGGGTATCAAATCCTGGAACAGGTACTGATGCTTACCAAGGCTACTATGCTGGACTCGATGTTCCTAATCAGAAGGTTCTGATTGGGAAGGCAAACAACAACTGGACATCGCTTGCCACTGCTTCTATGAGCTTAACGGCTAATACAAAGTATCATGTTAAAATTTTTGCGCAAGGTGACTCCATTAAGGTTTATGTTGGTGATATGACTACACCTAAGATTAGTGTGACGGATTCAACCTATATGAGGGGTAGTATAGGAGTTAGGACATTTGATTCAGCTGCAAAATTTGATAATATTTCAGTTCAAAGCAGTCGATATGAAACAGAAAATTTAAATGTAAGCGCAACCTCGGGCGTCAAACATTCCATGTTCGGAAATGGATCGGCTACGGACCCCAATCTGAGCGGTGGATATGGAACTACGCTGGAAGCCAATGCAGTCAATGACTATGTGACATACACCGTGAATGTGCCTGAGGCACGCAGCTATAGTGTAAGGGTTGGTGTGAAAAAGGGACCCAACAGGGGGCAGTTCCAGATGTCGGTAAACGATGTAAATCATGGTTCGGTTCAGGATTTATATTCAACTGGATTAAACTATGTGGAACTGAATGTGGCAAATATAACCTTCAGCTCGGCAGGCAATAAATCCTTCAAGTTTAATGTTGCAGGTAAAAATGGTTCAAGCTCAGGATACCATCTGTTACTTGATTATATTAAACTAGTACCAAACTGATGCAAGTATGTAAAGAGGACGGTTAATATTAACCTTCTCTTGTGATGAAAACTTATACAGCTCTTAACCACTCTGTAAGCAACCTCACTTCTATACCTGCCTACAGTTAAGCTTTACACCTAGGCCCTAGCCTAGGTTTTTTTACTTTGATGGGATTGTTTAGATGCGTGGGAACAGTTTGGTTATAAACGCACTCCACCCGCAGGTCTATGGTAAAATACTGTAATTAGAGGAGAGGAAAAATATGAATATTGATTTATTCTTGATTCCATATGAAGAAAAAACAGTCATTTATAATCTTTATTATGCGGAAGTATAGGCGAAGAGGCGTTGCCAGAGAAGTTGCCTTGTTGCTCTTTGAAAAGTTTCATGGTACCTGGGAGATCAAGGCGGCCTCATTGCTGGAGGATGTCGACTTTACCTTTTAGGAAGAAGGCTTAAGCATTGGTTTCTTACATAACGGGAATTACAAAAGGAAGCAGCATATCTCAAGGAATTTATATAGGTGATACTAACAAGAAACTCATTTATTGAAATTTAATTATAAGGATGATATAATTCTCATAAATTAATGACTGGAGTTGAAAGTATAATGTAGTATTTCTTGCTAACGATAAAACAGTAAAAGCGATATTTTTCGCATGTTTTATTTTGTATGCAAGAAAGTTACATTATCTTTGACTCAAACAATATATCCTTTTATTTAACTCCGTAATGGGGTTGATTAACTGTATTTATTTGAGCTACAAGAATGTAACTTTCTTGTAGCTTTTATTTATTTCATACAGGAGGACAATTTTATGTCATTAATAAATGTTACAAACCTGACGTTTGCCTACGAAGGAAGTTACGATAACATTTTTGAAAATGTAAATTTCCAAATCGATTCCGATTGGAAATTGGGATTTACAGGAAGAAACGGTAGAGGTAAGACGTCATTTCTCAATTTGTTGCTTGGTAAATATGAATACAGTGGGAGTATTTCTGCTAATGTCAGTTTTGAATATTTCCCTTTTCCTGTAGAAAATAAAGAAAATAATACGCTTGATGTCATCAACGACATTTTTCCAGACTATGTTCACTGGCAATTCATGCGTGAGCTTTCATTATTAAAGGTTTCTGAGGATGTTTTATATCGGCCATTTGATTCATTATCTAACGGAGAGCAAACGAAGGTTTTACTGGCTACTTTATTTATTAAGGAAAATAGTTTTCTGTTAATTGATGAACCTACCAATCATCTTGACATGAATGCAAGAAAACTGGTCAGTGATTATCTCAAGTCTAAAAGCGGATTTATCTTGGTGTCTCACGACAGAGCTTTTCTTGATAACTGTGTAGATCACATACTTTCCATTAATAAGACCAACATAGAAATACAAAAAGGTAATTTTTCAAGTTGGTGGGAAAATAAAATGAGGCAAGATAGCTTTGAGCTTGCAGAGAACGAAAAACTTAGAAAAGACATTAAACGTTTGTCAGATTCCGCTAAACGGACGGGCAACTGGTCACACGAAGTGGAAAAAACAAAAAACGGAACAAGAAATTCCGGTTCTAAGGTAGATAAAGGATATATTGGCCACAAAGCCGCTAAAATGATGAAACGCTCTAAAGCTATTGAACAAAGACAGCAATCTGCTATTAATGAAAAGTCTAAACTCCTAAAAAATATCGAGAGCTCGGACAGCTTAGAGATTTCACAGCTTGCTTTTCATAAAAACCAACTTGCTGAACTTGATCATGTTTCCATTTTTCACGGTGAGAGGATCATTTGTGCAGAGGTAAGTTTTACAATTGAGCAAGGCGAGCGAATTGCTCTTACCGGTAAAAACGGCTCTGGAAAATCAAGTATCCTCAAACTTATTTGTGGTGAGCATATTAACTATACAGGTGCCTTCAGGAAGGACAGCCAGTTAAAAATATCCTACGTCTCACAGGATACCTCCCATCTTCAAGGTAATTTATCTGACTATGCTGCAGACAGCGGGATTGATGAAAGCCTTTTTAAATCGATTTTAAGAAAACTTGATTTTTCCAGAAATCAATTTGAAAAGGATATTTCATCATTTAGTGGAGGACAAAAGAAAAAAGTATTGATTGCCAAAAGTCTTAGTGAGAATGTTCATTTGCACATTTGGGATGAGCCGCTTAATTTTATTGATATTATTTCTCGCATACAAATTGAAGAGTTACTACTTGAATACTCACCAACCATACTTTTTGTCGAGCATGATAGGGAATTTTGTGGAAATGTTGCAACCAAGATTATTGAACTCTGATTTTGTTTCTAACCAGAAAGTAACTAGAAAGTCGCCATACATTGGCGGCTTTTCCTTTTCTATTTGAGTCCTGAATGACCGATTATTCACACACGCCTCGGAAGCCTACGAAGGGAAGGTAACCGGGGCTATTATTATTTGTAAGCTTACAATCAATATAATGATTGAATAAATCATAAAAATGATTTATGATTTCATTAATAATTAGCTCACCTATTCAGAAATCAAGGAACAAGCAACGGCCATTGAGGCTGCATCGGATCAATTAGAGCAAAACTCGCATATGCGTTGGTCATTTTTGACTTATTACTTAGTAAAAAAAGCAGAATGTCAATTTTAACATACTCTCATTGGCGATGTGACTTATATACACGTCCAGCTACAAATGATTAAATACGAATCATCAGAGCTCATCTGGGATCTTGGATTCTAAGAGTTCTTACATAATAAAGAGGAGGTGTAAAACAAGATGTCCTTACAATCCAATGCGGTGGATGTCAAACTGGAGAGACGTGCCAAGCGGCGAATGTCCAAAATTGAGCTGACGAAAACGATCAAAAAAATCATTCGGAATTATGATCTGTACTTGCTGCTGCTGCCGACGCTCGCGTACTTTATTGTTTTCCATTACGTACCGATGTACGGATTGCAAATCGCGTTTAAAAATTTTAATCCGGTCAAAGGAATCCTTGGCAGTCCATGGGTAGGCTTTGATAACTTTGAACGCTTTTTTGAATCGTATCAGTTGGGAACCATCATTAGAAATACGCTGGGTATCAGCATTTACGAATTATTCGTGGCATTCCCTGCTCCGATTATTCTGGCGTTAATGATTAATCAATTAACAAACGAGCGTTTCAAGCGATTCGTGCAAACGGTTACATATGCACCGCATTTCATCTCTACAGTCGTCGTTGTCGGGATTGTCTACTTGCTTTTGTCTCCGCAAACGGGAGCGGTTAATAACCTGCTAGGTTTATTTCGGATCGATCCGGTATTTTTTATGGGTAGCGCCGATTGGTTCAAAACGGTGTTCGTTTTCTCGGGTATTTGGCAAAATATTGGCTGGGGAACCATCATTTATCTCGCTTCGCTCACCGGGGTTAATCCGGAATTTCACGAGGCGGCGGTTGTTGACGGAGCGACGAAGCTGCAGCGCGTGATGTTCATTGATATTCCTGCGATCATGCCGACGGTCATTATTATGCTGATCATGAACATGGGCCATATGATGAGCGTGGGTTTCGAAAAAGTGTATTTAATGCAAAACCAGCTGAATGTCGATTCGTCCGAAACGATTCAGACATACGTTTATAAAGCGGGTCTAGTGCAAGCGCAGTACAGTTATGCTTCTGCGATTGGTTTGTTTAATACCGTAATCAACTTTATCTTATTAATCACCGTGAACAAAATTGCGAAATCTTTAAAACAGACTAGCTTATGGTAAGCATTTACTTACGAAGTTAGTTTTCTAAAGAAAACTCTAAGGGAGGAAGACTATGAAGCTAGCGAAAACAAGGGCGGACGTTCTCTTTGACTGCTTCAACCTCACATTGATTGCGATATTAATTATCCTTGTCCTTTACCCGCTTTATTTCGTTGTAACCGCTTCTGTGACAAATCCTGATGTGGTGTATTCCGGGAAGCTGCTGTTTGTACCCGAACAAGTAACTTGGGACGGCTACAAAAGACTATTTTCCGAAGCTTCGATTTGGCTGGGGTTTAAAAATTCACTGTGGTACACGATTACGGGGACAACGATTAATGTTGTGCTCACGGTAATGGCCGGCTACGCTCTTTCCAGAACGGATTTGGTCGGCAGAAATGTATTCATGTTTCTGCTGGTGTTTACAATGTTTTTTGGCGGGGGGCTTATACCCACCTACCTGCTTGTCAAAGATCTCGGGCTGTTGGATACGACATTGGCGATGATTCTTCCGAATACGGTTTCTGTTTTTAACGTCATTATTGTTCGTACATTTTTCCAATCGAACGTGCCAAGTGAGGTGCTCGAATCGGCCATGATTGACGGCTGCACGAACCTGAAGTTTTTCGTAAAAATCGCCATTCCTTTGGCGCTGCCGATCGTGGCGGTTATGGTGTTGTTTTATGCGGTTGGCCATTGGAATGCCTATTTCCAGGCGTTAATTTATTTGAAAAGCAACGTTATGCTACCGCTGCAAATTATTTTGCGGAACATCCTGATCATGAATGAGGGCTCCGATGTGCAGAATTTGCAGGATGGCGCACAAGATCAGCAGAAAAAGCTGGAACTGATGAAATACTCCATTATTATTGTGTCCAGCTTGCCTATGCTTATCTTGTACCCGTTCCTGCAGAGATACTTTGTTAAAGGTGCATTGGTGGGCTCATTGAAAGGGTAATCGAGGATATCTGACTGGCCAAAACGCTCATATCTAGGAAGAAAGAGGGTCTAAAGCATGAATAAAAAATTTCTTATAGGCAAAATGTTGCTTACACTAAGCGTTACAGTCGGGCTTGCAGGCTGTGGAGGCAATCAAGCTGTACCAGCGGACGATAATCAAGCTGAGGCAAAAGCATTGAGCAATTTGAACATGAAGGATTTTCCGATCGTTAAAGAAAAGCTGACGTTAAACATTGCTGGTTTCAAACCACCGTCAGGCAAAGATTTGAATGAGTATAAATTTTTTCAGGATGTGGAATCGAAAACGAATATCCATATCAATTGGAATTTGACACCTGGGAGCAATTGGCAGGAAAAAAAGAACTTGCTGTTTGCCGGCGGGGAACTGCCTGACGCATTCTACGCGCATGGTATTTTGAACGAAGACACCGATATTGTTAAATATGGCTCACAGGGTATACTCATTCCGCTGGAAGGATTCATCGATAAGTATGCGCCGAACATCAAGAAGCTGCTGCAGGACAACCCAACCTACAAAAAACAGCTGACGGGACCAGACGGACACATTTATTCACTGCCGACGATCGACGAAACGTATTCGAGCACAAAATCAACGATGTTTATTAACAAAAAATGGTTGGATGAGCTGAAGCTTCCTATGCCGACAACGACTGACGAATTGTATACCACGTTGAAGGCATTCAAGGATAATGACCTTGGCGGTAATGATAAGAAGGATCAAATTCCGATGTCATTCCTTCAAAATTGGAACAGTGACGTAAACTCCTTATTTGGCGCGTTTGGCCGTATCGATCGCGATGTTCACAAAGTAGGGAACAATCACTTATCCGTTGAAAATAACAAAGTGATTTATACGGCTGCACAGCCCGAATACAAGGAAGCGATCCAATATTTCAACAAGCTGTTTACCGAAGGTTTGGTAGACAAGGAAAGCTTTACGCAGGACAGCAAGGTATTCAATGCAAAAACAGCCAAAGGGATTGTGGGTGTTGCTTTCGATTGGAACCCGGCTAATCAAGATTACGTATCGCTCCCGCCGCTAAAAGGACCCAAAGGACAGAAGCCAGTGTGGGCGGAGTATCCTGCAGGCATTCTATTGAAAGGTTCGTTTGCGATTACCAATGTGAACAAGTATCCGGAAGCAACCATACGCTGGATTGATAACATGTACGATCCGAAAAATTCGCTTCAGCTTAGCAAAGGCGTAATTGGAGGACAAAGCTTGAAAGAACGCTCCGATGGCAAGTATGAAACAGTGTTACTTCCACAGGGCGCTAATGATGACGACTTCAAACAAGTACCACCTACGGCATATTCGGTATGGGCTACTACTATGGCCACAAATGACATGGTTGTATCCACACCTACAGGTAAACGATCGAAAGTAGACATCGATAACGTATATGCCCCGTATCTAGTTAACAATGGTTTCCCGAAAGCTTATTTCACTGCGGAAGAAAGCGATCAAATTTCGCGTTACTTGACCGATATCGATGCGTATGTCAGCAAAATGTATGCGAAATGGATGATGTCTGGAGGCATCGATAAAGAATGGGATGACTATGTGAAGAAGATGAACGATATGGGTCTTGATAAAATGATGAAGATTAACCAGTCTGTATACGATCGCTACCAGTCTACCAAATAACGGCGTATAAGGTTCACAACCTATTCTAGAGGAGGGGATCAGCCCGTTGCTCAGCATTCATAAGCGTTTGATTTATGAAAATCCGCTCTCCTCGGAAAAGGATTTAAGAAATTTTCGCCTGGAGGGGGAAGCGTCGATTACGTTTCCGAACGGCCGGATGCGTATGGAAAATATGCTTGATCCGGCGGAGGGTCAGGCATCAAATTTCGTATACTGGTGCCCTGAAGATTTTCCTTCGGACATTACTGTGGAGTGGGATTTTTGGCCGGTTCGGGAGCCGGGACTGTGCATGCTGTTTTTTGCGGCCAGCGGTCGTCACGGCGAAGATCTATTCGATCCAAGGCTGCCAAAGCGAACGGGAGAATACCAGCAATATCACAGCGGTGCGATCCATGCGCTCCACGTCTCGTACTTTCGCCGCAGGTACCCGGAGGAACGGGCGTTTCACACGTGTAATTTGCGCAAAAGTTTCGGCGCGCACCTCGTTTGCCGAGGAGCCGATCCGATTCCCGGCGTGGAGGATGCACAAAGCCCGTACAGGCTTGAATTGACGAAGCTCGGGCGGGACGTTGTTTTTGTAATTAACGGACTGACCGTCTTTCAGTGGCGAGACGACGGTCAGTCGTACGGTCCATTACTGGGCGAGGGTAAAATCGGGTTCCGTCAAATGGCGCCGCTTATAGGCGAATATGGCAACTTTCGCGTGTACGCTTCCAATAAAGCATAACGCCGTTGCCGGGTGGGGAACGGCCGTATGTAGAAGGTAGGGAGTCATGACGATCTTTGATTCGGCAAAAAAGGGGAATGAGGATGTCCATATACAGTTTTGAAAGTGGTATACCCGCATTATTCTCAAGCGACGAACGTTCCCGCTTATCGATCAGCGAACAGCATAATAAAGACGGGTCATCCTGCCTGCAATGGGAATACGGGGTCGATTCGTTCATCACTATGAAACAGCCGATCGGCTACTCTCCGTTTCAAGAAGGGGCTAAAAGCCAGGCACGCGACTCGTTCGTTGTTTGGATTTATAACTTGGTGCCATGTGACGGACGGCTTTCATTTGAATTCGGCCGTGGAACACATGTCGACTGTCGATTCGATTTTGGACTCAATTTTCAAGGCTGGCGAACCGCATGGGTCGCTTACGAACGTGATATGCAGGGAACGCTGCATCCGGATATGGACACATTGACTGTCCGCATCCCCAAGGAAGCGGGTAGCGGTACTCTGTTCATCGACCAATTGATGCTGAACACGCCGATAGATCCGCGGTTTCATACGCGGGATTTCCAAGTTACGACCGTCAATCTGGACGCCGATACGTCTGCTAATGCCCATTGGCTGGCGCTTTATGCCTTCGAGCAGTTAAAGCCGCTGCTGGAGCTTCCTGAAACGGTGTCAATGGAGCAGGTAGCGGCGCATACGCAAATGAATGAACGGTTTGAGGCGCTATTTTACAAAAAGCACGCCGTCAGCACTAAGCAGGAGGACGTCGAACGTCTCCAGCGCCGATTTGCAGAGTACGGAATCGTGCGTAGGGGGGATTCCATCATAGGTCGGCCGATTGAGCTGCCGTTTTTCGACCACTTTCCGAAGTCGCTGAAGGAGGAGTTAAAGGCGATTGCTAACAGTGTGCAGCTTAGCGAACTGACCCGTTTCCTAATGGAAACGGCGATCTGCTACCGGTCCTCCCAACGAGTGGAGCAAAGGGCCAAGCTGCAGACGATGTTTATAGATACGCTCGATCATCTGGATGACCAAGGGTGGTCGTATGGCAGCTCGCAAGGGACGGTTCATCATTTCGGGTACAACTTCCGCGACTATTATCCAGCCGTTTTCCTCATGAGGCACACGCTGAAAGCAGCGGGGAGACTGGAGCGGACGCAGCGGACGATGCGTTGGTACAGCGGGGCCGGCCGGATCCACACACCGCTTGTCGAAGTGGAAGGTAATATCGATATCTTCAACACGACACTGCATGGAATGCTCGCCAGTTTGCTGATTATGGACGAAACGGTGGGGAAAGTGCGCGAACTGCAAGCGTTCCGCGAGTGGCTTGGCCAATCGCTGCTGCCCGCTCCGGGCTTGCGCGCCGCATACAAGATTGACGGCTCGGCCTATCATCATGTGAATCATTATCCGGCGTATGCGGTCGGTGGCTTTCAAGGTGTAACACCGGTGATGTACGTGCTCAGCGTCACGTCGTATAAGATCGGCGAACAAGCGCACGGAACCATACGCAAAGCGCTGCTCTCGATGCGACTTTACAGCAACAAACGAGAATGGTTGCTTAGCCTCGCAGCGCGCCACCCTACCGGTAAATGGGCGATAGACCCCGAGCCTTTTGCTTATATGGCGCTCTCGGGTACGCCGGACGGGAAGAAAGCAATCGACGAAGAGGTAGCCGCAGCCTACCTACGGCTGCTGGAGCCGATCGAACGGACGGAAGCCGCGCAGTTTTTTGAAGAAGCTGGCATCTTTGCGGAAGCGGACCCGAACGGCCACTGGACGATGAACTATGCAGCGTTAGCTATTCACCGACGCGGTTCATGGATGGCAGGTATGCGCGGGCACAGTCGCTATTTATGGGCGAACGAAACGTATATAAGCGCTAATCTGTACGGCCGATACATTTCGCATGGTCATCTCCAAATCATGAGCCAAGGTGAACCAATCAATAATGAGGACAGCGGTTACCGTCACGAGGGTTGGAATTGGAACCGTTGGCCAGGTACAACAACGATCCATAAGCCGATCGCCGAGCTGCGCTCGGACGTCCGTAATGTGGATACGTTCAGCGGCTTCGAAGAAATGCTGCTTTCCGACGAGACGTATGCCGGCGGGCTCCATCTAGAGGGCCGTAACGGGATGTTCGCGATGAAGCTGCACGAGCATCCGAAATACGAAGGGAGCCACCGGGCCCGAAAGTCGGCGTTCTTTTTCGAAGATCGAATCGTCTGCCTTGGCACCGATATTGAGAACGACAATTGCGAATGCCCGACTGGAACGACACTGTTTCAAAGTTATTTACTTGCTCCTGAAGATCCGATCTGGGTGGACGGAGCTGAGTCTGTCAGTGCGTTTCCTTATTTCCATACAACAAAACTAGACCACCCAGTGTGGTTGATGGACAATAAAGGTAACGGATATTATGTGGCAGCCGGACAAACGTTGTCGGTCTCCAAAACGACACAGCATTCCAAGCATCAAGCAACGGATGCCGATACACAGGGTGATTTTGCCGCAGCGTGGCTGGAGCATGGGACTTCACCGAAGGGTGGCGGCTACGAATACGCGATATGGGTTGGGGCGGATCGTGAGCGGATCGAGGATTTTTGCAAACGAATGCAAGTATCGGAGAAGGCATCGTACACCGTGCTGCGCAAAGATCGTTCAGCCCATGTTGTCTTAGACGCGGAGAGCCGCACGACGGCTTACGCACTTTTTGAGGCGGACGATCATATCGATACCGGGCATCTGGTTGCCGTCGACACGCCTTCTATGGTCATGATTAGGGAAGATGGCGACAAGCTCATTGTCAGCGTTGTCGATCCCGACCTACGCTTCTACGCAGAGACCGAGTCGGATCAATATGATGAGTATGGCGTTCAGAAGGAAGTTAGCGTCTATTCGCGAAAATGGTTGCATGCGGAAAGTAGGGTCCATACGCTGCGCATCACGCTGAAGGGACAATGGGCTGGGAAAGCGGATGTGGAGGGTGTTCGCGTCGCTGCAAGCGAATTGATCGGTACAGTCATCGAGGTGGCCTGCAAGGATGCGAGCCCGTGTGAGTTTACGTTAGTACGGGTTACCCCAATGAACTAACTTCAAGAACGAAGCGGGAGGCTAAAGAATGAAATCCATGATTAACCGATTACCGGTCTTTTATCGATATCTTTTGTCCTACCTTGCGCTGTTCTTGCTGCCGCTGCTCTTTTTGGGGATGACCGGCTATTTCCAACTGGCCGATATTGTTGGCGGCGAGGTGGAGCGAAACAATCAGGCGCTTCTGGATAAGCTGCAGGACGAAGTGGATAACAAGCTTATTTTGATGAACCGCATTGCTGGGCAAATATCGGGTGCTCCCGAGCTGTCTCCTTATGCGCTGACGCATGACTTGTTCAACGTCTATCAGGGGAAAAAGCTACTAGAAAGCAAAGTCGTGGACGATAGCATTAAGGAGATCGCTCTACATATTCGCGGGACGGATTATTTATTTTCATCGTTAAGTATTTACAAGGTTAATCAATTTGTAGATGAATTATATCGATATGACGATTGGACAGTACAGCAGTTCAGCGACGATTTGAACAACCTGAAAGCCCCGCTGCTAAGGCCGGCGGAGAACGTCAAGATCGACGGGCTGCCCGATCAGCGGCTCGTCACCTACATCGTGCCCATTCCGATCAACAGCCAGCATCCTTACGGCACCGTCCTGTTCGTGCTGAAAGAAGACGCATTGCTTAAGGGGCTTAATTTTGGTTTATCTATGCCAGATGGTAACGCGCTCGTGTTCGATCGGAAAGGGCGCGTATTGACAGCGCACAAGCAGGCCGACTATTTATTGGACCCCAGTTTTTATAACAAAATTGTTAGCGGCGACTCGCTGTATCAGGTTGCGACTATTCAACATACGAAATACGCCGTTTCGTTCCAGAAATCCGATAAAAGCGGGTTTACCTATGTGACGATGCTCCCCAAATCATCCCTGGTCGCGCCGATCAACCATGCGATTTGGCAATGGATCGGACGGATGTCGATCATATTTCTCGTGGGTTGTGTGCTTGTTTATTTGTTAATGGTGTTTAACTACAATCCGGTCAAAAAGCTGTCAATGCTTGTCGAGGCGATTCGCGGACATTCGATTCGCAGGGCGAACGAATTCGATGTGATAGGCAGTGTCATTCATGACATGGCTGATTCGAATAGGAGCCTTGGAATTAAGTTAGAGGAAAACCGCTCCGCGATCAAGGAGCATTTGCTCGGCAGCTTGCTGAAGGGTGAGCTTGAATCGCTCGATGCATTCAACGAACAGGGGAAAGAAGTAGGCGTTGTTCTGCCTTTTGCGGAAACCGTGGTGTTGATCCTCGAGTTTCCTGGCTTCCTTACGCCATTTAAAGAAAGACTAATCGCAGAAACGGAGCGGCAATTCAGCGATGATGTGGTAGGGTATTGCAAAGATAGTCTGGAAGAGCGGGGAATGATGTTTATATTGTCAGTAGGATGTTCGCCGGACGCTTTGAGAGAATGGCTGGATCGTCTGCACGAGCATTTGACCACCTCGTTCCAGGCGCCGATTGCGATGGGCGTCGGCAAATGCTACGCGGAATTGTCGCAAGTCGGACGCTCATATTTGGAGGCGTCGACAGCGATCGATTATAAGCTGATTAAAGGCAGTCAGCGGGTGATCTTTTTTGACGAGTTGATGGCATTTAACCATGCGGATATCTTGAATCCGCGACGTGTGCTGGAAGATCTGGATATCGTGCTTCAGAATGGAAATTCCGAGCGCATCGCCGACGCCGTCCAACAAATTGCCATGCGCATGAAACAGAGCGGGCTAACGCTGTTTATCGCGCGGGAGCTGTGCTACGACATCATCCGTAAGTTCATCGCTTTCACAGAAAAACACACTCCCGGAAGCCCAATGGACAGCTTCCCCGACGTGTTGACACTGACCGATTATACGACGCTGGATGAAATCGCAGATCTGCTCACGACCGCGCGAGTGACATTGTGCGATTCACTGACTGCGCAAAAATTGGTTAAGTCAGCCGCTTTGATCGATCAGATTACACAATACATTTCATTGCATTATGGCGAGTACGATTTTTCTGTGCAAAAAATCGCCGATTCCTTCTCGCTATCTTTATCTTATTTGAGCCGCTATTTCAAGAAGCAGACCGACCGAACCATCACGGACTACATGAACGAGCTTAGGATCGATCAAGCGAAGCTGCTGCTGCGGACGAATGATAGCTCCGTGAAAGACATCGTCCAACAGGTCGGCTACTATGACGTATCCAGCTTTATCCGCAAGTTCAAGCAGTCGGTAGGCGTAACACCTGGCGAGTATCGCAAGCAGCACCGGTAAGTACCGCTAATTCAGTGCTTAATATGAAGAGGAGAGATGGATGAAGATGAAAAAAGGTGATAAACAACCGAATATCGTGTTTATTTTATCCGACGATCAGGGTGTGTGGGCAATGGGCTGCGCGGGTAACCGCGAGGTACGGACACCGAACCTCGACAGGTTGGCGGCTCGCGGTGTGCGGTTCGATAACTTTTTTTGTACGTCGCCGGTATGTTCACCGGCTCGTGCATCGCTATTCACAGGCCGTATTCCGTCTCAACACGGTGTGCACGACTGGATTCGTGAGGGCAGTATAGGCCCAGGCGCGATCGAATATTTGGCCGGACAAACGGCCTATACCGAGGTGTTGGCTGAACATGGATACGTGTGTGGGCTAAGCGGCAAGTGGCATCTTGGTGACAGTGTGAAGCCGCAGAAGGGTTTTACGCACTGGTTCGTGCACCAAACAGGCGGCAGTCCTTACTACAACGCTCCGATGATTCGCGATGGAAAGCTGTATAATGAACCGGCGTATGTGACCGACGTCATCACCGATGACGCGCTGCAGTTTATCGACGATAGGGTAGGAGCTGAGGACGAGCGTCCGTTTTATTTGAGCGTCCATTATAGCGCGCCGCACAGCCCTTGGCTGAACGGCAACCATCCGCAATCATACCTCGATCAATACGCCGATTGTCCAGGGGAATCGTGTCCACTCGATACGCCAAGACATCCGTGGCTGATCAAGACGGCGCCTGGCGAGGACAACCCGCTGGACAATCTGAGAGGTTATTATGCATCGATTACGGCGATGGACGCGAATATCGGGCGCATTCTGGACAAGCTGGAAACGCATGGTCTAACCGACGATACACTCATCATATTCATGTCCGACAATGGCTTCAACTTCGGTCATCACGGGGTGTTCGGCAAAGGCAACGGAACGTTTCCGCAAAATATGTACGACACATCCATCAAAGTGCCAGCGTTGTTCAGTCATACAGGCCGTATCCCGCAAAATGTCGTCAGTGAGGCGATGGTGAGCGGCTACGACTTTATGCCGACACTGCTCGATTATGTCGGTTTGCCAAATCCGGCGGCGGACAGTTTGCCGGGACACAGTTTCCTGCCACAGCTACTCGGCGATGTGGCGGACGAGCGGGACAATGTCGTTATTTATGACGAGTACGGGCCGGTGCGGATGATCCGGAGCAAGGTGTGGAAATACGTGCACCGGTATCCATATGGTCCGCATGAGCTGTACGACTTGGTTCGTGATCCTCAGGAGTCGGTCAACCTGAATGATGCTCCTGAATGTCGCAGCCAGCGAGAAGCGATGAAGTCGCAGTTGGAGCAGTGGTTCGTACAATACGTCGATCCTGCAGTCGATGGCGTGCGCGAGCCCGTAAGTGGCTTTGGGCAGCTCGCGGAGGCGGGCGTTAGGGGAAAAGGCAAACAAGCGTATCATGATCAGGAGTAGGAGCAAGTGCGAAACGATGGTTAATCGGTTTCTCACAGGTAATTTTGTCAAGATCTGGACAATATATCGAAATGTCGGGCCTAATATAAATAGTAAAGATAACAAATTTCAGAACACGTGGAGCTCTAAATCATGACACTGAGACTTATTCCCTATTTAGTTTTGGGCGGAAACGCAAATGAAGCTATCCAATTTTACGTAAAAGTACGGTTGCACAGGAGTATTCGTTTTTTAGTTTCAGGCGTATCAACAAGAATTGAATAGTATGTTACTTCAATTGGCGATGGCGGCCGGTGCCGGTGTGGGCGGTCTTGTGATCGAATGGATCTCGCTGTCCTCGATCACTTGGATTGCCGCTGCTTCCATTGCTTTGGCATTCGGGGCTGTATACTTATCACGACGAATGAGCGGTCATTGACCGCTCTCAAAGTGTCGAGAATAAAACCTCGAGTTTCTTTTTACTTTTTTGGGAGAAACGCCTGGAAAAATGACGGCTATCTCCGGTTTTCCAGGCGTTTCAGGTGGAGCACCATCTTCTTTATGTTCTGCACGGGTGTCGCCATGAGCGCTTGTACTCTGAGGTTTTGCAGTCCTCGTAACCGGAAATAGTGAACCCATAGGGCACATTGGCATCCAGCTTGAGGTTTTATATTCCAATTTTTAGAATATCCTTCATTTGGTCAATTCTTCTTGATCTGGCAAAAACGGTGTAGTCTTCTTTGTTTAATTGAATTGAAGTTGCTTTGCCAGTGCTTGATGAAGCTCCTATAACGATTGCCACTTTTTACTCATAACAAAATCTCCCTCAAACGGTCTTTGTTTGCATCATTCATATTCCGTTGAGATAGTAACGGCATGCCACCGTTCGGCATCGGCAGCACGCTGTTCTTCAGCTAGTTCAGCACCCTGCGCAGCCTCTTTCCCAAGCAGCAGATGTGCAGGCAGTTCGTCCGCATATGCCAACTGAAGCACTACCTCTGCCACCTTTACCGGATCGCCCTTCTCTTGGCCCTGCAGACCATCCATCATTCGGAGCAGCTCGCCGACCGATGCTTCGTAGTCCGAAAGCAATTGAGGACGGTTTTTGATTGCGCGATTTACCCAGTTTGTTCGCATTCCTCCAGGCTCTAGCGCACTGATTTTTACGCCGAAGGGAGCCATTTCCATAGCCAGCGCTTCCGTGAAGCCGCCGACCGCCCATTTCGCTGCATGGTAGGCCGCGCTTCCCGGAGTTGCGAGCCGTCCGCCGACCGATGAAATCTGAAGGATATACCCGCTGCGCTGCTTGCGCATAATGGGCAATGCCGCGCGAGTCAGATTAACCACCCCATAAAAGCAGGTATCCATCAGCTTCTTGAAATCCTCAGAGCTTGTTTCTTCGAAGGGGCGGATATCGCCATAGCCAGCATTGTTTACCAGGACATCAAGCCGTCCGAAGGCGACCAGCGCAAGCCGAACCGCCGCTTGTGCCGCTTCCTCATCGGTCACATCTAGCGTCGCAACCCGGATCTGATCGCCATATTGCTTAACCAGATCATCCAACTGCTCGATATTACGGGCTGTTGCGACAACACGCTCCCCTTTGGCAAGTGCAGCTTCCGTAATATGTCGGCCGAGTCCGTTGCCGCTTCCCGTAATTAACCATACTTTTGACATTTAATTTTCTCCCTTATTTTAGTTTTTGTTATTTGGCAAGCCGGTATTCGGTGGCTTGTGTCTTTAATTGTAATGAGATTATAATTAAGGAGATAGTCGGATTGTGCCTGATTTTTGCCTAAAACTCCGATGATTCGGATGCGTATACCCTTGCCGGAAGGCTGCTGTGTTGCGGAGGCTTATAAAGAGGAGGAGGCTTATGCCCCACCATACCAAAGAGAGTTCAGATAGCTTACAGCGGTTGCTGCACCTTTGCAATACTTATTCCTTTGCCAGTGGCATCCACGAGACCGGCATTTCGTTTGTTTCGCTTCTGAAGGCGGATCGGCCGACCACGATTCAATATGGTTTTTTTCAGCCTGGGATATGTGTAGTCCTTCAAGGCAACAAAACACTGATTGTCCGCAATAATACCTACAACTATGGAGCTGGAGATTATATCGCATCCAACATCGATATGCCGATCAAAGGCCAGGTATCCCAGGCCACGCAAGAAGTGCCGTACATAGCCATCCGAATTTCCTTTACAACTGACGAAATTGCATCCGTTGCACTGGATGCCAAGCTCAAAACTGTTGGCGAGAATCAGCTGACAGAAGGTGCGTTTATCGGTAAGACGGGGATTGAAGTACTGCGTGTACTTGAGCGGTTGCTGCAACTGGCTACAGACAGTGAAGCAGCCGATTTTCTCGCGCCCGGTGTGAAGCGCGAGATGATTTACCGCTTGCTGACCGACGAAGACGGCGCGCGCTTCTACAACAATATGCTGCTGCATCATGATGCGGCAGGCATCAGCAAGGCTATCCATTATGTCAAAGCAAACTATACACGTACCCTTAGCGTAGAGGAGATAGCCCGAGCAGGCGGTATGAGCCCTTCTACCTTACATCACAAGTTCAAATCCGTCACTGCACTGAGCCCGATCCAGTATCAGAAGCAACTCCGGCTTCAGGAAGCACGTAGAATTTTGCTTACCGACGATACTGATGTCACCTCAACCGCGTTCGAGGTCGGATACGAAAGTTTGACGCAGTTCAACCGCGAATACAAACGGTTCTTTGGCCTGCCGCCGCTGAAGGACATTCGTACTATTCGGGCTAATGCCAAGACAAGTGGACATGAAGCTGATTATGCTGAAAAAATATTGTAGCGCAAAATGCTGGCCGATATGTTCGGGAAAGAAAATCTAGAGATGGAGCAGGCCCCCAGTTTTGTACACGACCTGTCCATTTGCGGGTGATATCTGTCGTGGCTAGATAGAGCATCTTGAGCAATGCCTCGTCGGTCGAGAAGGTACTTTTTCCTTTTGTCACCTTTCGAAGCTGGCGGTAGTCGCTTTCAATGATGTCGGTCGTGTAGATCAGCTTTCGAATCTCGGGTGGGTACTTGAAGAACGTTGCGAGCTCGTCTCAATTCGTAATCCAAGACCGGATGATCAGTGGATAGTTACTTTCCCAGATCTCTTCAAAACGGTCTAATCCCAACAATCCAACGATAGCGGCGGAAAAGAATTCTAGCAATCCCGTAAAGATTTGAAATATAACAAGTATGCATTTTCTGAATATTTATCCCAAAAATATTTAATCTAACAATAGTTGATATAAGTATTTATCTGTCGACATTTAAAAGAAGCAGAACACCTCCGAATAGGATTCCTGCCTAATCGTTCTCCGATATCCATTGGAATCTGGAGTTATTCACCAACCTTCTCCCCAATTAGACTCGGCCATTTCATGTCGTTTTATTGTGTTACATTACTATGAATAAAGCGGAAAGAATAATTATAACGGTTTATTGGACGAATCAAATACGAGAAGGGGATACATACTTTCCGTACCTTTTGGATAACTTGCTAACCAGTACTTTCCCAAAAAAACAATCCATAATAAAGTGATTCCAACAAAATAGTATTTAAAGTACCACTTTGAATAAGATCACGATTATTACAGGGTTATTTGTAGAAAATTGTAAATATATATTACGGTATAAAGTTGATAGACTGGGTGAGCATTAAACTCCTATGAAAATTAAAGAGTTCTAAATCTTAAATTAGGCAAATTAAAGTAGATCCAAGGAAATACTTTTTTTAAAAAGGCTGAGCCTCTGATTGATCATTATGGAGTTAAGTGGTAGTTTAGCAACTTAATGGCACCATAGTCTATAGACCTTCTTCTCGCAGCCCTAGTAGAAGTATTGACCGATTTTATCCATTTTCATCCTCAGTGGTGCAATGCCGATAGGCAGGTTAACGTGATAAAAGGAGTTTGTTACTGAGTTAAAGAAAAGGTAAGTGATTAAGAAATGGTTTCAGGTTAGATATGCTAGGGGGATATGTATATGGATGGTATCACCGACAATTTTTATCGTCATATGGGCGTATACGGAATTAGCGTAGATAATGAACGTTTACTAGTTATCAGAAAAATTTTAGGTCCATACACTGGGAAATTTGATTTGCCAGGTGGACGATTAGAGAGTATGGAGTCCCTAGAGCTTGCAGTTAAACGAGAGTTTCGGGAAGAAACAGGACATACGGTTAAAGAGCTTAAAAGTATTGGTGTTAGCGATTTTTTTGTATTGTGGACCCTAAAGAATAACACAGTTGAACATTTACATCACATCGCCGTGCTTTATGAAGCAAGTGTTGACTCTGGGGAACAAGTCGTTTCTGTAGGAGCATTCGAAGAACAAGATTCTAAAGGGGCTCTTTGGATGTCCCTAACAAACGTAACTCCGGATAATTCATCCCCGTTGGTATTACAAGCGGTTGATTGGATAAGGTCAAGAACACTTCCCGTTGTGTCAGGACAGTTCGATTATAGAAATAAGTGCTAAATCTTCGTTCTACTAACAGATCCTATAGTGGAAGAACTTGCTACGTGGCAACTCCTCTTTTTCATTGAACCGAGGGAGTAACGGGCTGGATAGTTGAATTATTTCACGAATACCTTAAGGCATGGTGAATTTATGAAGTTCGTAAATAAGACGTTATCTGAAAGATCGGCAAAAAAATACAAGAGTAAGTCATCGATAATATCGTTACAATTAAAATTACAAACCGATTGGAGAAAAGATTGTGAACCGTCTTTTGATCATGACAGTTGGAAAGACACATAGTGGGAAAACGACGTTTGCTAATAATTTAGAATCTATATTACAACAAGCTGTTGTGATAGATCAGGACAACCACGCAGAATTTATAAATAAACACTATAAGAAGCTACGCCCGAAAGAAGGGCAGAATACTTTGAAATTCACCGTAACGAATGCAATTGTTGAATATGCTACAGAGCAAAGTAATTTTGACCTCATCTTAAGTAATTCCAACCTAAATAAACCAGCTCGATCAAATGTCCTCCGGTATTTTTATGATAAAGGATTTAAATGTATAATTGTCTATTTTGAATTACCAATTGAAGTATTGAAAGAACGTATAGAACAATCACAGAGAAGTAAAGCTATCTTTCGAAGTGCGTCGAGCTTTATGGAAGTGTTAGAACGACAAGAAAAGTCGAAACTGGATGAACCGACCAAAGACGAAGTAGATCATTTATTTGTTATTAAGAATCAAGAGGAGATTACAGAAGTAATTCAAAAAATTAAAACAATCAGTAAATTGAAGTAAACAAAAAATGTTAGAGCTAATTCGAAGAAGATCGATCCATCAGTTAACACCGTGTTCACACTACGGGGCTTACGCCACTTGGTCTGCCAGAAGCGATTTCTGATTTAAGCTAACGGGACACAAGAGTTCAATAAACAAGGAAGGCAGCCGATGCAAATTGAACGGGTGCCTTTACTTGTAATCAGGCATGAGGTCGTGCAAAGTAAGTAAAATAAGTAGTAACTACCTAATAATCATCTCAGTAAAGGGTAGGAATTGGGGGGCACGCAACGACATCAATTATTCTTGGATCAATGCCATAAAACATCCAAAACGCTCCATTCCACCTATAACCTGAGACTTCACCGTACTCTACACGAGTCGGATAAAACCAGAAATTGTCTCCATTCAGCAGCCAGACATATGTGTACTCATATAAACAGTCAACTACATAAGATACCTCAGGTTTTGGGGGGATGAATGAAGGTGGAGGAGATTGCGGTTGTCTCATATACACCTGTGGTTGTGGGATAAAGAACATTGAATTCCACTTCCTTTTTAGAAGTTTAAATTAATTCGTATTTCATGCTATGTGGGTTAATAACTATTTGACTGTACAGATGCCTAAGATGATGAAGAAGTCATTCGATCACATATGGTTTGTCCCCCTGTAATTAAACTAACGAGACACAATAGCTTAACACTTAATTATATATAGCTGTTATTTTCATGGATTTATTTATTCACAGGAAGATTTAATTAGAGATTATTTGATAAAACAAGGATTGGACGGAGAAATAATCAACAAAATCGTTAAAGTTTCATGGGAGTCACAGAAGGATGAAATTCCAGAAACGTTGGAAGGTAAACTTCTGTATGATTCTCACATGGTTGAAGGAGGTAGAACATATTTAATCGTTAAAACATTATGTACGGGTACGGCAAGAGGGCAAAATTTTAGAAGAGACAGGTTGAATGAAGGAATGTGGGAGCGTAGACTCTGCGAGACATGGGAGGGTCAACCGGTGGTATGTATCCAGAGTATTACAAAGGCGTTCGTGGGTATGAGTACAAGATTGCCGATGCTCGTCAAACCTAAAAAAACCGTCAGGGCGAACTTCCCTGACGGTTTTTCTTACCTATGCTTTAGCCCTACGCTATTGCGCATTGTTGCTGTGGAATTTTCAAGGACCGAAGCGTTCTATTACCTTAATCCCCATTAAGGCGTCGTTACCCATTGTTCGCCGCCCGTTGCGTTTTTCTCGGATGTATGGTCAATGGAAGCTTCCTGGATTTGCTCAAATGCCCAGCTGCCGCTTGACACGTCGCTCCATTTGGATGCTGCTCCGGATAGCGGACCGCGTCCCAGCAGCTTGTTCATCATCGTCACCGCTTCGGCACGGGTTAATGTTTGCTCCGGACGGAAGGTGCCGTCAGTGTATCCGTCGATATAACCGGCTGCTTTCGCCTGCGCTACCACCGATTGCGCCCAATGGCCGTTTACGTCCTTGAAGCTGTCGCCGCTGCCTGCGCTATTACTCGAAATGCGGGAGAGGATCGCTGCCATTTCCGCGCGAGTGATCATTTGCTCTGGTTTGAAGCTGCTGCCGTTGTAGCCTTCCATCAAGCCCATTTTAGTCGCTTGATCGATGGCTTCTTTCGCCCAATGCGACGAAGTGACATCGGTATAGGCGATGCTCGATTTGGTTGCTGTTTTATCCGATACGCGGGCAAGCAGCGCTGCCATTTCCGCGCGAGTGATGTTTTTCTCTGGCCCGAACGTGCCGTCAGGATAGCCGTTGATGTAGGCTTTGTGCATTATTTTGTTCAAGCCTTCGGTTTTGACAACGGTAAATGTACTGAACTTCGTAACGGTAAATTGAATGCCAAGCTTGCCGCTGGCATCGTAGTTCACGATTTCCCCTCTGACAAATTCCTTCGTTCCATCGCTATGCTCGATAAACACACCCAAATTGTGCAGCTGTTGTTCAGTGAGGGAAGAAGTGTCGCCTAACGGAATTACCAAGGTGACCGGTCGGTTTTGCAGGTTGGTTTCAATTGTCATCGGTCTGCCAACAATGCTGATATTGTCATTGCCTACGGCAAGACGAACCTCCTGTTCTTTCTTGACACGGTCTTCGACGGTCTTGCGATCGTTTTCGGTCTTAATTGGCACGAAGCGGAAGTAGACGTCGTCCGTAAATCCTTCAAGCGAGCTTTTCGGAATGTCAACGCGGCCGTTCACTGTAGAAATTTCAACGCCTACATTACCTTTCACCAGGCTTTCGGTGGAAGTTTTCGGAATCGTTACATTGACTTCGGACACTTCGTCTTTCGGATCGGGAATGACGATTCTAGCTGAGTCAGATCCCGCCGATTTAAGCTCCTCCACCGTCTTGTTGGCTTGGTCAAGCGTAAACGTAACCGCGTCTGTCCTGCGGCCATTTGCATCGGTAGTACGGTTGATTGTCGCCGTCGACACCACGGAACCGCTCGCAGTCACGCCGTTTTCTACATTTATGGTAATCGTTTCGCTTGGTGAATAAGAGGAACTGGAGTTGGACGAACGATAAGGCTTCTGAAGATCGATCGTTGCTGTATATGGTGTCGTCATTTCATTGCCTACGAGGTCCTTCAGCTTCATATAAACGGTCTTGGTTCCATTGTCATAAGATAGCGTCCATGCCTTCGTCGTGGCATATGGTTCCCAATCGCTCCAACTGACACCATCGTTGGAGAAACGCATTTGTGAAAGACCCGAGCTTAACGGCTCGCTGTAAGCCAGAAGCCCCCAAGTGGCAGAAAGCGAATTGTCCGCGGACGCTAGCTGTCTGCTTAAGCTTGCCAAATACCCGGTGTCTTTACCGTCAATCGTCAAGGTTACATCTGTTGTATTCGTCGTTGCCGCTCCGCTATTAATTGTGAGCGCCGTCGCTGTCGGAGCGGTCTTATCGAAGATCATATTGCTGTCGTCTGTCGTGCTGCTCGTCGATGCTTCCGGCGGATTGCTGCCCACGCGGATCGAGAATCGCACTCGTCCGTCGTAGTCCGAATCCGTGAATGTATAAGATGCGCTGTAAACATTATTGCTGACAGTCGTGATCGCCACATCGTTTCCTGTAATGGATGCGGTTAGGGCTGAGCTTGTCGGCTTGCTGAGCGAAAATGTCAGGGTGGCGGTGTCGCCGACTTTGGCGTAACCCCTTGCCGCGTTGCTGCTGGTGATGCTGACCGGCGTTATGCTGATCGGCTGCTGCAATAAAATACTCGCGTTCACCGGCTGCGTCATTTCGTTACCGGCTTTGTCCTTCAGCTTCATATAAACGGTCTTCGTGCCGTCGCCGTCTGTCAGCGTCCAAGCTTTCGTCGTCGAAAAAGGCTCCCAGTCGCTCCAGTTGACATTGTCGTTAGAGAAACGCATTTTCTCGACACCCGAACCTGCTTCCGGTAGCGGTCCTGCACCAGCTAACAAGGCTTTAATGCTCCAAATCGACTGATCGATGGAAGCCAGTAGAATCGGCTCTGCCGCTGTACCTGCGAACGGATGTGAATGTTGCGATCTTGAGTAAACAGTTGGGGTATATAAGTCCGAACCGGCAATGTCTAACGTTACCGCTGTTGTATTGGTTGAAGGCGCTCCATTATTGATCGTAATTGTGCCTGTCGGATTCGTTTTGTCGTAGAATACAGCACTGCTGTCCGTTGTCGTTCTAACCGTCGGCAATGACGGCACATAGATATCAATAGCGATAATTCCTTCTGCATGTTCCGATCCCGTGAAGCTATACTGCGCTTTATAAACATTATTGCCGACACTGGTTACAACTGCCTCTTTATATTCAAGCTGTACCGTGGGCATCGCGCTTGGCGCCTTACTGAGCGTAAACGTCAAAGTGGCCGTGTCGCCGGCTTTGGCATACGTCGGATTTGCAGGCACTTGGTCGCCCGTTGTGATGGTAATGGGGGAGACTACTATGGAAGGCTCTGCATGGGTTGAGCTGCTCCAGAAAGTAACCGCACACAATAAAGCGAATAAGAGCAGCAGTACAGTTTTCCTCATCTGAATAATCGTCATATGTTCCTCCTAAATTGAATCTCAAGATGTCATTCTTCCATACTTCTAATCTACAAATTTGTAAATGATCTCTGTACTTGTTTCCTCCCTCTCCAGCATACGGAATTTATTATAGCACGCTAGTTAAATGTTTAGGTCTTTATTCCTATTAAAGTATATTAAGAATATATAAAATTTTTATAAATTCGATCTAAAGTTCGGTTTCGGCAAATATTCGACATTTCGACGACAAAAGTTTCTTCTATGCTCTGCAGACGCTCCGTTTTCCAATATGGTCGGAAAATGCGCTACATGACTGAGCGTATTTTCCGGCGAGGAGCCCGAGCTGCCGAGACGGGCCGTCACCACATAATTTTATCGATGGTGCTCGAAGCCATGAGGGGAGACATCGCCGTATTTGGAGAGATTGTCGAAAGTCCGGCCATCAGTTGCGTACTTTTTGGCACCTTCCAAGCCTAAAATGCTGTTCATTCAAAATTTAAGTACTATAATAAAAGAAATACATGCATTCTTCGGAGTTAAGGCGGTAGAAGATGAAAAAACGGATGATCATTATAATCGTATGGCTGGTCACGATGGCGACATTAGGGATAGGGATACCGGTAGTCTCGGCTTCAGATACGGAAGTGATGGGGTCTCAGCCGAATAAAGGCGTGATCGAGATTCAAGACACCGGTTCAGAGGAGCTGCAAGCCGTACCTTTGCATGGGGAATGGGAGTTTTATTGGAACCAGCGACTAGAGCCTAAAGATTTTGCAAACCACAGTTGGACGCCTGCCTATATAACGGTGCCTTCTTCCTGGGAAAATGACCCATCGGACGAGCCGGCTCATTCTGGCCATGGCTTCGGTACATACCGGCTGATCTTGCATGTGCCTGCTTCCGACTTGGGTAGGAACAAATCCTTATTTATCCAATCGATAGGAAGTGCCTACCGGCTTTGGATTGACGGCGAAGAGAGACCGGGACTCGGCATAGTCGGCAGCAGTCTGGAAGAGGAGCAGCCGCAATCCCATATTAATTTAGTTTTTTTTCAGCCTAAGCGGGAAAAACTGGAACTAATCATTCAGGTGTCCAATTATTCTTTCCGCGAAGGGGGAATTAACAGGGAGATCGTCTACGGCGATACTGATGCTTTGATTCCCCGCATACTGAAAAAACTGTTGTACGACATCTTTATCATCGGCGGCTTTCTCATGATTGGTCTATACCACTTGATTGTTTGCGGCATGAGGAAAAGGGACTTTTCTACGCTATTTGTCAGCTTGGTTTCACTGGCTGTTTCCATGCGAACCTTATTCATCAACGGCTATTTGTCCAAGGAACTGCTCGGTATCGAGAGTTGGGAAGCGTTAACGAGGCTGGAGTATATGAGTGAAATTTTCGGCTTCATCGCCCTCGTGTTTCTCATGAAAAGCTTGTATCCCCGGGAAGTTCACAAGGTTATGATGAGGTTTGCCATGATCCTCTCGGTCGGCTTGGTTCTGTTTATATTGCTGACTCCCGCACGGGTTTACACCGAATCGATGCTGCTTCAAGGCGCGCTGAAAGGGGCAGTCTTGCTGTATTTTATTATTTATGTAGGCATTAAAGCCTATTTATGCAAGCGGGAGGGTGCACTGATTCACTTGGCCGCTTTGTTTTTGATTGTCTGTGCTTTGGTAAACGATACTTTGTATTACTTACGGATGGTGAATACAGTAGAGCTGCTCAGCTACAGTATCGTACCGTTCATTATGGCTCAAGCTGTCATTGTTTCGTACCGGTATATCCGGCTTTCCCGCCGCAACGATACGCTGCTGGAGGAGCTCGAAGCTGTAAATTTGTCATTGGAGCAAAAGGTAGCCGAACGGACTCAAAGTTTACAAGAAGCAAATGAACGGCGGACTAAAGTGCTGGCCAATATCGCCCATGATCTGGGAACACCTTTGGTCGGCATCCAAACTTGTCTGCAGTTAATGATTAAAGGAAAACTATCGAATAACAATAATAAAATGACGGAGCAATTGCTGGACAAGACGATTTATATGAAACGCTTGGTCGATGATTTGTTTGAATTATCCAAGCTGGAGTCCCACAACATGGATTTTAAATTCGAGAAGGTGGATGTCCGCTTATGGTTTGAGGAACTGTTCGGCAAGTTCGAAGCGGACTTGGAGAACGAAGGGATGAGCTTGAATAAGCAAATAGCAGATTCTCTAGTAGGTACGAAGTCGTGCTTTGTCCGGATTGATAAATATCGGATGCTGCAAGTACTACAAAACTTCATGGATAATGCAGTAAAATTCAGCAAAGGCATCAGCGGTGTGATCGATCTTAGGGGGAGTATTCGGTTAAGTGAGGGAGGAGCCAGTTATGAGTTTGTTTTGGAAGTAGCCGATTACGGGAAAGGCATAGCGAAGGAGGATCAAGCTCAAGTTTTCAACCGGTTCTATAGAAGCCGGGAAAACAATGAAACGGGTAGCGGGCTTGGCTTGGCGATTGTCAAAGAAATCGTTAGGCAGCATCAGGGCGAGGTCGGAGTAAGAAGCGGGCAAGACGCAGGTAGCGTGTTTTATTTCATTCTGCCTGCCGCCTCCGACGAAGCTTGATGTTAGCCCATGATGCTATTTTCCAAGCGATGAATGGCATCCTGCCGGTTATTAACTCCCAACTTATCGTAAATAACCGTCAGCTTGTTTTTGATGGTGCCTTCCGTAAAAAATAACGTGTCTCCCATTTCCTTGTTTGAAAGTCTTTGGAGCAGCATGGCAATGATTTGGTGTTCGGTCTCGGAAAAAAGATCATCGGTTTCGAAAAAATGCTTCAACCGTTTCTCTTTGATAAACTGGTTATTTTTCATCGCGTATTTTGCAACCTTGGCGGCGACTTGGGCCGGCAGTATAAACTGATGGTTCACCGTATCACGAATCGCTTGCACCAGCTTTTCGAAATCTAACCCCTTGATCAGATAGCCGTTAGCTCCATCGGCAAGCCCCTGAAAAATGTATTCCTCCTCATTGAACGTGGTCAGGATCAGGATCGGCAGCTCTGCGTTCCGCTTCCGGATTTCACGGATACAGGCAAGTCCGTCCATTTCGGGCATCTGCACATCCATAAGTACGATATCAGGACTTGAAGCATTTAGGAATTTCACTGCTTCCAGCCCGTTTTGTGCTGCCCCACTGACCTCCATATCCTCTTCAGATGCAATAATGAGCTCCAGCCCGCTTCTTAGCAGCGCATCATCCTCGACGATTAAAACTTTTAAAGGATTGGACATAAGCTGTTGTTGCCCCTTTCCGGAATTGAGAAAAGTGGTGACTAAACGTCATTGAATCTCAGAATATAGTTCCATTATACTATAATTCGACTATTCGAAACATATTTTTATGTTGAAGTATGTCAGATTTGCTGTTAGGGATGCGAATGAGTAAGAACAAGCAGGGTCAGTGAATGAGGTAGTATTTGATTTTACAAAAACAATGTAAAAGGAGCCAAAGCATGAAAAGCTACTTAATTTAAAAGGCGCTCGTCATTTCGAACCGGTAGCTTGAGCCGGTAATGGACGTTGTGCAGCCCGATCTGCTCGTATTCGGACAGAGGGGAATCCATCTCATTCATATTTAATATCCAAATTTTGAAAATTTTTTCCGAATTTTGAATAGTTATTGGTCGAGCCGAACTAGTACATTTAAAGTGGAAAGTATACCAAGCACTTAAGAAAGGGACAGGTGAATTCGCGCAATGTTGAAACGTATTCTTTTTATTTTCATACTATCCGTCATTATGGCTTTCGGGACATTGCCGCTGCAGGCTTCGGCTAGCGTGGCGGGTGACGTGTGGACGAAGCGGGCGCCCTTGCCTACAGGCGAAAATTTAGTAAGCGTCATTTTTGCCAACGGCGCATTCACGGCGGTGGGAGGCAACGGGACGATTCTAACTTCCACAGACGGAACAAGCTGGACACTGCAAACATCCGGTACGTCAAAAATTCTTACCGGTATCAGTTACGGCAACAGCACCTATGTCGCAGTCGGATATGACGGTACGATATTAACGTCAGCCAACGGGGTAAACTGGACGCTGAGTCAATCGACCGGTACAACATCACATTTGATGGGTGTCAGCTTCGGCAACGGCACATTCGTTGCCGTCGGAGCAGGCGGTACTATTGTGACCTCCAGTAACGGTACAAGCTGGACGGCGCAAGCTTCCACATCGGATAAGGCTCTTGGATCTGTCAGCTACGGCAATAACGTGTTTGTTACAGTGGGGGCTTCAAGTACCATACTGTCCTCCGGCGACAACGGTAATACATGGACGCCTCAAACGGGCGGACTAATCGGTGCGACGCAAAATATCAGCTATAGCGGCGGCCTCTTCGCGATTGCAGGGACGGTCGGCAAAATTTCGACTTCCGTCGATGGAGCGAGCTGGACAGCTCAAACTTCTGGAACAACGGATCAATTCCAACGCATAAGTTATGCCAATGACACTTTCTTTGCTTTTACAATCGCTTCCCAGGGCAGTTCAGAGTCAATATGGGTTTCTGGCAATGGAACGACCTGGACGAAGCGGGATTCAAGCGTGAAGAGCCAACTGAACAGTGTCAGCTATGGCAATGGCATTTACGTCGCCGTAGGAGCCAACGGCAGAATTATTACGTCAGCTGACGGCGCGTCTTGGACCATTCGCAACTCGGGTTCTGACGGCGGTAGTAGCAACACTCTTAATGGGGTCGACTACGGCAACAATATGTTTGTAGTAACTGGGAACGGCAATGATATTGCAACTTCCAGCGACGGAATATTCTGGACGAGCCGGAACCTGTTCGCGAACTACACAGCGCCATTTAAGAGCGCTGTATCTGGCAACAACCGTTTAGTTGCGGTTGGTGGCGGCGGCTCCGTCATCACTTCCACCGACAACGGAGTGAGCTGGACTACCTCCGTTTCTAATACTGCAAGTATTTTAAATAGTATCACTTACGGCAATAGCCTGTTCGTTGCAGTTGGACAAAACGGCGTGATTATAACCTCCCCAGACGGGGGGACATGGACGAGCCGAACGTCCGGTACTTCAAGTTATCTATCCAGAGTTATCTACGCCAACAACAAGTTTGTCGCCGTTGGCATCAGCGGCACGATCGTCACTTCCTCTGACGGAGTGTCCTGGACGAGCCAGGTATCCGGCTCCACCACAACACTGTCAAGTATTAGCCACGGCAACGATATATTTGTGGTGAGCGGACAGAACGGCGAGCTCCTAACGTCCGCCAACGGAACGGCATGGACGGTGCAAACGAAACCCGTTAACGCTAATGGAAATAGCCTAACCTTCGGCAACGGCTTTTTTGCCGGGATATTTGGCGTCAACACATGGTATTCCTTTGACGGTATTTCCTGGAAGTCGGGGAATTTGGGTGCAACATCCACACCTTACGGCATTCAATATGCCAACAACGGATTTGTAGTAGTCGGCGAGAAAGGACTCATTCTCCAATCCAATTCATTTTCACTCTACAGTGTAACCTATAACGGCAACGGCAGCACGGGAGGCAGCTTGCCAAGCGTCAGCAAGCCATATTTGGACGGGGATTCGGTATCTGTTCTTGGAAATACGGGCGCTCTGGTCAATGGAGACAATATGTTTGCGGGCTGGAATACGAAGGCCGATGGAACCGGCACGGATTATGCAGCGTCGGGGACCTTTAACATAGACGCGGAGAATGTCACGCTGTATGCCAAATGGAGGAGCTCTTACATAGTAACCTACAACGGTAATAATAGCACGGGAGGCTCCGTACCGATCGACAGTGGCTTGTATGCGCAGGGAGCGCCGGCTACGGTGAAGGGCAACACGGGCAATTTGGTCAGAACCGGTTATGCGTTTGCCGGTTGGAATACGAAGGCTAACGGAACCGGCACGGATTATGCCGCAGATGCGACCTTTAACATCGGTATAGCGGACGTCGTGCTGTATGCGAAGTGGAATAGTACTTACAAAGTAACCTATAACGGCAATAGTAACACGGGAGGAGCCGTACCGGTCGACAGCAGCGCATACGCGCCGGGAGCATCGGTTACGGTGAAGGGCAATACGGGCAATTTGGTGAGAACCGGTTATACGTTTGCCGGTTGGAATACGAAGGCGGACAGAACCGGCACGGATTATGCCGCAGGTGCGGCCTCCAACATCGGTGCAGCGAGCGTCGAGCTTTATGCGAAGTGGAATATCATTAAAGGTGACATCGATGGAGACGGACATGTTACGCCTGCAGATGCGCTTTATGTAACCCAATATGTTCAGGGGAAAATCCAACTGACGAAAACGCAGATGGAAATACTTGATATGGATGGCGATGGTTTAGTAACGGCTAACGATGCCAAGATTATTTTGCAAATTTACATGGGAGGTGGTCAGGGATGAGCGAACGTCTATTTGGCCGCAAGGGACAAGTGACTCGAAGAGCAGTATCGATTCTTCTTATCCTTTGCATGATCTTCTCCTTCGGTTCGTTTGCTAGTGCGGGGCTGCCTGTGCCAGTATCAATTGAAATCGGTAGTGTTTCGGGCGCGCCGAAGGATACTGTGACAGTGGCGGTGTATATGGATTCGGGCGATTATCCTTTCGCGGAATTCGCGATGACTCTCAATTATGATTTAAATGTGTTTGAAGAGGTTCAGGCTGGCGATGTACGCTTCACGTCCATGTTTAGCATGAACCCAAGTGTAACGCCGGGCAAAAATGGAACGACAGGCACGCTTGCGCTTCAAGACCTCAGCCTGATCTCCGAAAAGGAACAAGTATTTTCCATTCAGTTCAAGATCAAAAACTCGGCAGCAGCCGGAAGTTCATCTATTTCAGTTGCTTCCGGAACGGCAACCTATACGCCGACTACGGGGGGGAGTCCGCAGAGCATCTCGGACGCAAATATTACCTCCGGCACATTCACCGTAACCGGAACGTCGGATACGACCACGCCGACCGTAACTCAAGCTACTTATACGGCAATATCGGCGCTGAAACCTCATCTGAAGTTGACTTTTAGCGAAAATGTAAAGGCGGTGGCCGGGAAAAATATGGTTCTCAAGAAGGCGCTGGACGACAGTACAATCGTGACGATCAACGCGGGCGATACGAATCAAGTGAGCGTATCGGGGGCGACGATTTTGATCGATCCTGCCGCCGTGCTGAGCTACGGTACGAATTATTACGTGCTGATCGACAGTGGAGCATTTAAAGATATTGCCAACAATAATTTTGCAGGCTTTGCCGACAAAACAGGCTGGCCGTTTGCAACTGAGGCAGCAGTGCCGCAAACTGTAACAGTCGGTATCGGCAGCGCCTCCGGAAAAGTGGGGGCTGCGGTAGAGGTACCGGTATCAGTCACTGCTGCATCGGCGGGAGTCGGCGCCTATGGAATGCGGATCGATTATGATAAAACCGCCCTTGAAGTAACCGGAATTACAGGACAGCACGACGATCATTTCATGTCGTACTTCAGCAATAAGGACGGCTGGTTGAAAGCGGTTTGGACGGACGCTTCGGGTGGCGATAAGTCGCATGCTGCAGGCAGCGGTATGTTCAAGATCCAATTCAAAATCAAAGACGAAGCGGCAATAGGCGATAAAATATTAACTGTGAGCAGCGAAAGCGATGTGCAGTCGTTCACCTTCACTGACGTGGCGGCGGTTGAAATGATCAAAACGTTGACGGCCGGTAAAGTAACGGTAAGTGCAACGCCGCCTACACTAACGGCAACGACCACTGTGGTAACGGCAGCGCCAAATCCATCGAAACAGGGTATGCCATTAACGCTAACCGCAATAGTAAGCGCAGCTTCCGGCACACCAACGGGCGGCACGGTAGAATTCTTTGAAGGCACAACGTCGCTGGGAACAGTTACCGTAGTTGGCGGCACCGCGAGTTTGGTGACAATACCGCTGAATGGTATGCACACCATAACGGCAACCTACAGCGGAGATACGAATTTTAGCGGCTCGACCAGTGAGCCGTACATCGTGAGCGTCGTTAGAGGTGATAGCAGCGCCGGTGGCACATCACCTTCTCCATCTGCCTCAAGTGCATCGGAGTCCATTCCGACAGGCGTTGATGTACTGGTGAACGGAAAGGCTGAAAATGCCGGAACGGCAACAACGGATACGGTCAACGGACAAACCGTGACAGTTGTAGTCGTCGACCAGGGGAAGCTGGAGGCCAGGCTGGCAGCAGAAGGTCAGGGCGCGGTAATCAGCATCCCGATCAATATACAATCCGATAAAGTGATCGGTGAATTGAACGGTCAAATGGTCAGCAGGATGGAGCAGCAGCAAGCCGTTATCGAAATCAGAACGGACAAAGCTACCTACACCTTGCCGGCAAAGCAGATCGATATTCAGTCCATTTCAGAGCAAGTGGGCAGAACCGTATCGCTTCAGGACATTAAAGTGCGGATTGAAATGGCTGTCCCATCAGCAGATATGATGAAGGTTGTAGCCAGCTCAGCATCTGCGGGAATGTTTGAGATTGTAGTTCCACCGCTTGAATTTACCGTCAAAGCGATTTATGGAGACCTAACAATTGATATAACTCGGTTTCAAGCTTATGTGGAAAGGTCAATTGCGATTCCTGAAGGCGTCGATCCGAATAAAATTACTACAGGCGTTGTGGTCGATCCGGATGGAGCCGTACGTCATGTACCGACCCAGATTGTCAACAGGGATGGCAGGTATTACGCTGTGGTGAACAGTTTGACCAACAGTCTCTATTCGATTGTATGGCATCCGCTGGTATTCAAGGATGTTGCCGATCATTGGGCCAAAGATGCGGTGAATAATATGGGTTCTCGTATGGTTATTAACGGTACTGGCAATGACATCTTTAATCCTGATCAGGATACTACGCGTGCAGAATTTGCTGCGATCATGGTTCGAGGCTTGGGATTGAAGCTGGAGAGAGGGACTTCGTCATTTACGGATGTGCGTGATTCGGATTGGTACAGCAGCGCGGTTCAAACGGCATACTCCTATAAGTTGCTCAGCGGGTTTGAGGATGGCAGCTTCCGCCCGATGGATAAAATTACGCGTGAGCAAGCTATGACGATCATTGCCCGGACTATGGCAGTTTCTGGTCTGAAGGCGAAACTTCCGACAACTGCTGCGGAGCAAAGCCTCGATGCATTTACAGATGGAGTGGATATTGCGGAATGGGCGAAAAGCGATATTGCCGACTGCTTGAAGGCAGGTATCGTGTCAGGCAGAAGTGCTACCGAGCTTGCTCCAAAAGCGTATATTACGAGAGCAGAGGTTGCGTATATTGTCAAGAAGCTATTGCAAAAGTCCGAATTGATCTAGTGAACAAGTGCGGCATCGTAACATACGAACATACTTGACGAAGCAGGCGCATCTGGTTTTGCAATCCGTCGAATAAATTACGAAATGGCATCACAATATGCAGGGTCGAATATGGTCAGCTACACTACCATATTCGGCTTTTTTCTGTATCTGAACAATAACTTACATAGCGGTTTTCCTAGCTGATTGTAAATCGTGTAAAGTGCCCAGTGCCGAGAAGTTTTATCGGGATATATTAAACGATTTCAGATTTGGTTTTGAAAGAAAGAAGGAAGAGAGCGTTTTACGTAATCAAATTAAAATGAAATGGTTGAAAAAAGTATACCTGAAAATGGCTTTTAAGCATTCGATTGATATGGAGTTGAAACAACCAGTTGAATTTTTTATAAACCCAGAATATAAGCAATTTGATTGACCAACACAAAGTTGATGTGCCCGTTAAACTCGAACAATAAAAAGAAAATTTCAAAGCGAATGAATTCGTGTATGATACATAATGTATAAATGAAAGTGCCATTTAATAAAAAACTTGCAGTCTACGTTAACCATTATGTACGACGACTAACCATCTAACCATATAAAATAAACTAAAGAATGAACATGTTCATCCTTATTTTTATGTTCTCATTAAAAGACCTGTGGGGAATGTTCTTGTCATTTATGTAATCAGGTTCTTGTCATCCTGTCGGTTGACAAGAACTTGATCCGATTCTCGACAAGCAGTTAACTGACCTGTAACTTGTTAAATTAACGGGAGTAGTGGTTGAACGGGGATCTATCTATTTGTGACACGGATCTCCGCGTTGTCTGTAACGGCAAGTTCTAGGACCATACTTTGTGGGATGGCCCTTTCTCAACCGAAATCATCTTTGTATGCCGCTGTAAGGTAGAACCCGACAAAGTGCGATAATCACCATCTCGCATAGCTCGATCTTTGATGACTTCCTTGCAATATGGTTCCAGTAAATCTTAGGCTAAAGGGATTGTGGTTATTGTCTTATCCTTAGTTAAACCTGCTGCTCCCAGCAAAAGTGCCCCCGTACATTGAGCCGATTCTTTCGAGGCTTCAATAGCACGAATAGTCCTAAATGATAAAGGAAGAGAAAAGTTCTTGTTAAGATATATGAACTGTTTTACATTGAAGCTATTAAGATCGGTGTTCCGGAGCGTAAGCTGTTTGGTTCTTATGAATAACATCAATCTAATTGAAAGAGGTACATATGCATATTAATCATCAAGCCAAGATACCTAACGATTCCACTAAAACTGCTGATACGAACTCACCGGAAACGGTTGAAATGCAGTCGCGTGGTCTTCGAATATCTGCTGATGCAATCGTACAACGACCGATGAACGTGAATTCGATAAACTCAAATCAATTGTTACAGCTGCAGCGTACGATTGGCAATCGTGCTGTTGGTGAGCTTTTCAAGCAAAATGCCAGCAGGTCTGCTGAAAAATCGGAGACACCGAAAGAGACGCCGATACAGCAGCGAATAAATCAATCAGCTTCAACTCCTTCTATACAAAGAAAAGTGTACATCAAAAATAGAGTATTCAGTGGTTTCAGAAACAAAACGAAAACCAGTCACGGTAGTATAGGTGAGGGTGAGCGAAATGTTAGTAACATGTTGAATGATTTTCCATCCCGATATTTTAATAGTAAAGATGAGATGAAACAGTATGCGGGTAAATCAACTGAAAAAGTGGGTTATATTAGAAAGAAGGGCGCTTGGGTTCGTCTCCCTAATAAGCTGCTTGTGCTTGGTGAAGAGCATGCGGCAGTTAATCTTTCAGATATCACAACAGCAGTAGGTACCGATAAATATATGCACGAAGGCTTCACTGAATATCCAGCAGAGGCTGGAAGTAACCCCGAATTAACGAATGATATGCGAGGACGGGACGCAGTCATTAATCAAAAGTTTAAAGGGGTCGAAGGAGAAAGAAGTCACAGGGCCGAGAGCTTTTATCCGAAAATACTAAGGGCATTAAGTGGAATTAGTGTGGATGAAAAAAACTATCAGATTCAAGGATCTACTGTGGAATTAGCTTATTTGGTAATGGGTATTCATTTTGCTTCAAGTGCAGACAAAGAATCCAATCTCTTTCAAACTTATATGCTTCATAAAGAGATGTGGGATCAAACCGCTACAGCTATTTCGTCGCAGGAAAGTTCAGAAGCCGCAGTCACGCAAGAGATGAGGAAAGAAGCCAGTAGTGCTTTGTTCAAAACCTTTTATCGAGATCTGACTGCCTATGCTGAAGAGAAAATACAACAAGAGCAGGAGTCTGCGCCTGAGAAAGACAAAGCCTCCTTCGAAGACAAATGGCATCTTGCGAGTAAGGATTACAGTGAGGACGGGGAATCACCGATGATGAAGGCAGAGAAGGCAAGAGATTTCTCGATGTTCCAGCATATTAAAAAGGCAAAAAATGAAGGGTACTTGTTATACGGTCTCGGCGAGCTTCACAGGCAGCGTTTAAAGGAATTGCTAGACAAGGAAGGCATTGCTAATAAAAATATTGACACGTTTATTAGTGAGCAGGAAACGAATCATCCTCAAAGATAAAAAAAGCTCACAGCACGGTTGTTTGAACTGTGACCCGGAAGGTAGACACTTTGAAAAAAGTGCCCTCCTTCCGGGTCATTTGCATTTATAATGGAAGTTATCAGAGAAAAGCGAGGTCTAAAATGAGAGATAGTAGCAAGTTCCCAGTGAACCGACATCGCTTTACGGCGCTTGAAATCAGACAGTTAGAAGCAAATCCTAACGTACTACACGGTCAGAAAAGGCGATCACGTATTCACCAGAATTTAAAGTAAAGGCTCTAAAGGGGTATCAGCAAGGGGAAACGCCCAGCATATATTTATAGAAGCCTTGTCGATCATTGGTAATCGTAAGCCCAATGAGTGCTTGAAACGTTGGAGAGCAGCTCACTCAGCATGTGGAGAGAACGGATTTCTAGAGGAACGACACAGTAAAGGGATAGTACCAGCGTAGCTGTCACCAAGGGCAAAGTAGAGACTTCCGGCTTTCATGACCGGAATACAGCTGTATTAGTGTGTCATCGATTCCATGCTTTTTGAGCCGGGTCAACAGAAAATGACGCAGCTTGTGTGGCGACAGGTTTTGAGCAAGTTCAGCTTCATCGCATCAGCGTGCATGGTCAGCAGTTCTTTAAATGACTGAGGGAACGGAACATATGCCACAAAATGTAACAATGAAAGTACCATTTAATAAAAGTCGCTTGTCTGCGCGCATATTTTGAAAGAGACTCATTTTGTCTGGTCAGATAGCGCAGATTAAGCTCTGCCAAAAGATAAGCTCAGCAGCATCCGTTTTCACTTTACGAAGATTAGTTTTTCTAAGACGTACAAAGAATACTTCCAATATGTGTTAATATAAAAGTGGATGTTTCTTTGTTCAAATTCAGAGGAGCAGGCCTTGGTCTCGTTGGAAACTAATAATTGGAGGGCGTTATTGAAATGGCTAAACTAATCTACGCTACTAACGTATCTTTGGACGGTTACATTGAGGACGAGCAAGGCAATATCGATTGGACGATCTCCGATAACGAGATGTATGCGTTCTGGACTGACTTCGAGCGGGCGATCGGCACCTACCTATATGGGCGTCGAATATATGAGTCGATGGTGTACTGGGAGACGGCGAGCGCCGGCGGCGATCAACCGGAGGTAATACGGGATTTCGCGCAGATCTGGCGAGCGGCTGAGAAAATCGTGTATTCCCGGACGCTTGAGGCGGTTTCAAGCGCCAGGACTAGGATCGAGCGCGAATTCGATCCTGATGCGATTCAGAAGATGAAGGAATCTTCAGTTGATGACATTACGATTAACGGCCCCGAGCTTGCTGGACAGGCGATGAGCGAGGGACTGATCGACGAGTGTCATCTGCTTCTTAATCCGATTGTCTTGGGTGGAGGGAAGCGAGCATTGCCGGACAACCTCCGTATGCGGCTAGAGCTGCTCGGTGAGCGCCGCTTCCAATGCGGCGTTGTTCATCTTCACTACCGCGTGATCGTCTGACCGCGACGCTAGAGAGTGAAATCCAGGAGATACGCCTACGGACTTACTATAATCAAGTGAAACTACGGAATCCGGAAGTTATGAGCGGCTTCCATTTTTAAACTAACGGGAGACGTAGGTTCATGTAATCGATGAGACGAAGAGGGGGAAACCGAAATGAAGACGATCAAGCGCATGATGGACCACCTGTACTGGGCGGACGGACGCATCTTGGACGCGCTCGAGGAGAGTGAGACGAAGAACAAGGGCCTTCTGAAGCTGGTTCGGCATGTCGCGGTCGCGGAACGAGTCTGGTTGTCCCGACTGTAGGGCAAGGGCAGCGCGCAATATTCGTTGTGGGAGGAAGCGGAAGACCTGATGGCGATCCGGACGATGTTCGAAGAGAACGCCGAGCAATATCGCGTATATATCGAAAAGCTCGAGGAATCCGAGTTGGACGAGATGGTCGACTATGCGAACCAGAGCGGGGGTCCGTTCCGAACGTCCGTCCGGGACATCCTGTCGCAGGTCCTCTTACATGGGCAATATCACCGGGGACAGATCAATCGGGTACTTCGGATCGAATCGGCAGAGCCCGTCCAAGTCGATTACATCACGTTCTCGAGGCTCTAACGGGGCCTAATAATCACCATCACTCGGAATGGGATTGACTTAATGGAGAACGAGAGTTACATAAATTTACAGGAAGAGTGTGGAAAAAATTGCACTGTGCAATTTTAGATCGGAAGGAGTTCTCAATCCTTTTTGTGGTTGAGATTAATGAGGGCACGGGTAGCAGCACGAAATGTCTATCTTTTTAGGGCTGATTTTTGATTGTATCCTGTGTTAAAATCTCTCTAGTAACGGGAAGGAAGGATGCACATGTTTGTATTCAGTTATTTTAAAGAAGATGACGAGAAGCTGTATCTCGCCTGCAGCGAGGACGGCTACCAGTGGCAAGAGTGGAATGGGGGCAAAGCCATCTTTGGGTCTTCCGTCGGCACAACCCAAATGCGTGATCCATTTATTATCCGAGGAGGTGACGGTATTTATCACCTCGTCTGGACCGACGGATGGCGGAGCCGTAGTATTGGTTACGCACGATCCACAGATCTTTTGAATTGGAAGGACGCGAAGCTGATCCCGGTGATGGAGCATCTCCCACTGACCCAAAACACATGGGCGCCGGAGATGTTCTACGATGAAGGGGTTGAGGCATACCGAGTAATCTGGTCTTCCACCGTCGGCGAAGGACCGCGCAATCATCGGATCTGGTCGGTGACAACAACTGATTTTGAAAAGTTCTCCGAGGCATCACTGTTCTTTGATCCCGGTTACAACGTGATCGATGCCTGCGTTGCGGATCTTGGCGAGTCGTATCTTATGCTCTTCAAGGATGAGCGCGGGGTGAATGAGCCGGGCACCGACTTCAAGGCGATCCGATCCTGCCTGTTCGCCAAGGACGGCAGTGATCGTCCGGAGTTCCATGATACATCCGGACTGCTCACGGCCCCGCTTACCGAAGGACCAACGCTCTATGCGATCGAACGGGAAGGCGCAACGGAGTGGATGATGCTGGTTGACGGTTTCCATGACCACTACTATGGAGCATACCGATCCTATGATCTGAAGACATGGCAGAACGTAAGCGAAGAAGTATCGCTTCCCAAAGGGGTGCGTCACGGGGCAGTCTTCACCAAATAATTCAGCGCTGGACTCCACGGCTCTTTCCTCTGTGAATGAAAGAGCCGTGGAGTCGTTGCGCCTGCCGCATCCTTGCCGCTTGCGGAGAAGCTGCAGAAGTATCTACAGCTGCAGGGCCTGATATCGCTAAATACTGTCATGCTGCTGCAGATTTACACTCAGGAGTCCCCTTTCACCTATTTAAGAGTGAAGAGGGGGTGTAGTAACTGAGCATTATTTATTTGTCTCCGAATGATTATTTTGTTTTTTTACCGAAATATTCGTTAACCAGGTTTTTTTTAATCAGCTCCGCATGTGCCTCATATCTCTTGGTAGTCAGCGCCTTTTCAATTTCATCAAGAAGGGTTAAATTCTTTGCAGATTCAGAAAAATCTTCGCGGAGGTCCTTCCATGATTTATCAGTAGATTTAATAAATGATTTTGAATAACTTAATCTGGGATCACCTTCAAATAAATTCTCATTTAAAATGACATTATGATATTCTAGAATCGTCGTATCTACATTAGTCGCATTGAAGCCCTGACTGTTTTGCTTAAAGTGTCCTATTTCATGAAGTAAATCTCTTGGTCCCTTTCCTTCAATTATAGTAACCAAATCATACTTATGATCATAAGCTGCCCCTCCATAAATGTCCATGTGATCCTCCATCGGCGCTTTCAGCCATTCCTCATCCTTATCCTCGCCCGTGCTGAACTTTTCATAATTATCAGGACACAGTACTTTTCCTATTGGCAACTCATTGAGATCATCTATATTAAACTTATGTATATCGTTTAAAGTTTTGATCTCTTCCGTTAGTTTAGATTTTTTGGGAAGTTCTAATATTCTTACCTTCACGTCTTTTGGAATCTCTAAGATCTCCTTTTGTTTTTCGACTAAATCGGGGTCAATAGCACGTTGAATCACTTTTCCAGTTGATTGAGGCTTTACCGACCGCATGAGTTGAGTAAGAGCTTTATTGCCTATCGTACGCTGCAGTTGCATTACCATGTCATTGGTTGATGGTATCGAATGAGGGTGCCCTTGTTGTTTTCTTGAGCCTCCGTGAGTACCTAATCCAGCATCCTTTATTACATGACGTAATTTGATAACATTCACCTTGCTTTCAGAAAATTGACTTTTAGTTCTCCGGCGGTATCGAGGAGATAATTACAAATTTCGACATAAATTTGGTGTATCCTTCCTTTATTGTTTAGATTTCTTTTAATTATTAGACTCAGGCATCGTATTAATCTCTGTAAATGTTGATACTTGCCCCGCCCGGGAAGGATGGCTGCATTTTGTAACGCATGGGGCGCGGATATGCAAATTGAGGATAATATCCCGTTCACCTTCAAGTACAAGCTTGTTGATGCTGATCGGAATGTCCCTGTCGGCTGCACCACGGGAAATGTCTTGACATAGGCTGCTGGAATCGTCCCTATTGTTTTACAGTCTTGAATCCAATCGTGAACCAGAATGCGTTCTTCCGGTATATCGCCGTCATGGCGGTTGTAGTAGAATTCGATGTTTTCAAAAAGTTCACACGTTGGCTTCTTGCCGAGTCTTGAATTACTCTAAATGAATGAGTTCTACGGGTCAGCACTATGCAATTGATCCAGGAATACCATTTTCCCTTCCAGAAGACGCGCTGGCTAAGATCATACTCCCCGTCGCATCGAAAAAAACGCAAATTTTGTCTGTATACTGCCATTCTGGGGGCTTGCTATAATTGTGAAGGAAGAGGACGTCAACAGAAATGCTCTAATGAACTGGTGGGAGAGCGACAACATTCGCCTCATTCAAAATAACTTTAGAGAGATAGTCGGCACGAGCTACGTTGACCATGCAATCGAGGCGCTACGGGATACAATACGGCGGTGTCTAAACAGAGGCACAGATTCGTTTGCATAAAAGCATCACCATCAGCTCTGGGCTCGATTTCAGGATCATCGGGGGCATTAAAGAGGGACCCGGACCGCGACAACTACGATCCGGTACGGGAGATGTTTGTTTCCATCGGGAGAGCGAACGGTAGCAATTGGACAGTATCAGTTACATTTCTCCTTAAAAATAGTGTAATAAATTGCATTGAATAGCAGATCAGGCAAAGGGTGATTACTGTGAATCAGAACGATTGGTTGAAACGTGCTATGGAACGCAAGCAGAGCGGATATATCCACCAGTATTATGAGCTGGAGAAGTTAATTAAATTATCCCTGGAGAAGAGGGATATCAATTTAATGCGGGTTGTAATGAACAAGTATAAAATATCTCCTCCACCGGACCGTATGTCTAAGCAGGAAGCTATTTTCAATGACCGCGCCAATGCAATTCGCATAATTGATACCGCCATACGAATTTCCATTAATTGTAATGTAAATAGTGAACAAGCCTTCTCGTTAGGTGAAGTAATAATAGCGGATATTAGCAGAGTGACCGACCGCATCAAACTAATCGATTATCTCGACAATGCAATACAATTGTTTATCCGGATCATCAAAGAGGCGGAGAATCATGCTTATTCTCTTCACGTGGAGAGATGTATCCGCTACATCCAACAGCATATTTTTGATGAACTGAAAGTGAAAAATATTGCCGTCCAACAGCAAATAAGTCCCGATTATTTGTCGAATCTGTTTTATTCTGATACTGGCATTAACCTTTCGACGTTTATCCATAAGCAAAAGATTAAAGAAGCTCAACTCCTGTTTTCTTATTGCCCTTCTTATTCAATCAACGATGTAGCGACCATGTTATCTTTTAAGCATGTCAGTCATTTCTCAACATTATTCAAGAAGTATACCGGGCTCACACCCAGAGAATATAAAATCCAAATAAATTCGGCTTCTTTCGAAAACAGAGGTGCCGTTAGATAAGGGCAAACGTGTCCTGGGAGTAGGACCACTTAGAACGTATCCGCTTCCGGATCCTTTTTATTGAAAAATTACATATGAATCCATAAAGTAAGTACGGTTTTATATAAATGTTTTCAAATTGATGATGCTAGAATAAATATACAATCGATTGATTGATAACGTTTAAGAACTGCTTGAAAATCAATTTCAGAGAGGTGATTGAGATGATCTCACACAGATTATGGTGGCAAATGCCGCTTCGCATCATACAGTTTAACCTGCAATTGAAGGACGCCCCTTTGATGGACGCGGAAAAAATCGCGTGCGAATCGGAAGAGATGGGCGCCAATGTAATTACGATTAACGCCGGCGGCATTGCGGCATGGTATCCAAGCAAAGTGAAGTTCCATCATGTCAATGAATATATGCCGGATGGAAGGGATATTTTGCGTGAAATTTTGGATGCATGCCATGCTCGGAATATCAAGGTGATTGCCAGATTTGATTTTGCAATGGCCGAGGATTATATCTATCATCAGAACCCTCAATGGTTTGCACGCAAACCGGACGGATCCCTCATTTCACGGGGCAATGACCGTCCCGGTCTGTGGCGGAGGCTATACCTTACCTGCATAAATAACGGTTTTCAAAATGAGGAAGTAGGCCTCGCTGTTATTAACGAAATATTGGACAACTACAACGACGTTGATGGGATTTTTTGGAATGGTGGCTACTCTACGCCGTGTTGGTGTGGAGTGTGCCAAGAAAAATACCTAAAGAAATATGGAAAACAAATTCCGGAACATGCTTCTGATTTTGAGTCTGATTGGTTAGCCTCCTGCAACACTGAGTGTACGCAGAAATATTGGGATCTGATGCGCACAAAGGCTCCAGACAAGCTTTTTACACGCTATTATTTTCCTTTTAAACTCGATTTAGGATCCAATATGACCCTGCCAGCAGATAATATCAATGAGCGTAGCAAAACGGGGAACATGCTTTGTACCGAAGCGCAGGACGTGCTTTCTCTGGGACAAAAGAACCTCCCTGAATGGAGCGAGCCGGCTATTCGCATGAAGATGGGGCGGACTATAGAGGGGCTGCCTTCTCCTATCGGTATTATCCATACCTGCCCGGGGATGGATTGGCGGCATGTAGGGTTACCGGTACCAGAATTCCTCTATTGGTCCGCGCAGGTTAAGGCAAACGGCGGGGCGCATTGGTCCACTCTTACGGGATTTTGCGATACAATTGAAGACAAGCGAATCCTGGATGGCGTTACCCAGCTCAATCGGATGATCAAAAAGGTAGAAGATGATATGGATGAGGCAAAGTGCGTATCACAAGTGCTGCTGCTCTGTGACGACGGGACATACGTCCAGGGCTGGGCTGACGGACTTCTCAGCAACCATATTGAATTCGATATGATGGCACATTATCAATTTGACCTTGAGAAAATGAAACGATATCCTGTTGTAGTCATTCCTAAAGGTTTCGCTTTTCCTGAAGAGGCAGGCAGACTGTTTGAGGAATATGTGGCCGGAGGCGGTCATTTGGTTGTCGAAGGCACTTCCGGGACTGAACTCAGTCCCATCCTCCACCTGCTCGGAGTTAAAGGGCAAGTAGTCTGCAGCGAGCAAATGGTGGCAACTTATCAGCGTATTGAGCCCGCGGGCAACGTTCTGCGTACCAGACTCGGGGAAACTAACCTCGTTCCGCTTCGCGGTAGAATAGGGTTATGTGTTCCGAAATCGGATGTTGAGATTTATGCAACCTGGGTTCCCCCTTTTGCCCCTGCGGATTCTGTTGGTGCGCCGCCGGAGCGAGCCAGTCTGCCGGCTGCCCAGACGCAGGTTCCCTTATGTTTGATAAGTAAATTCAAAAACGGGAAGGTCATGTACCTACCCTATGAGCCTGGGCGATTGTTTAAAGAATATGGGATCGACGACTTCTGTTTATTAATCGGAGCCTATATTGACATCATGCTGGGGGAAAAGAAACAATTGGAAGTTGATGCCCCCCATGGTGTTCAGATTAGCGCCTTTAAGAAAGACAACCTCTATTTGCTGCATTTCGTCAATGGAGTTGGACAGCGGCCGCTTAAGGAGAACATCCCTTGCCATAACATCAAATTTTCGTTGAAGTTGGAGTCCAATCAGCAGGTAAAAGATGTTTCAGCCCGCATATCGGGTCAAGTTGTTTCCTATGAAGTTAGTAACGGCATTTTGACGGTAAAGCTTGCAGAGTTAGGTGTATGGGATATGGTTCGCGTAGAGTTGATACCTTAGGACAAGGAAGGACAGAAGGCCGTTCTTTAGTTATAAGGCCTTCTTACTAACCCATCCTTACAGAAAGATGGATGATCGAGTAATGGGCCAGATACTTTTTTGAAGGTATCCTTAGTAGAACTGTTACAGTCTGTCAAAAATGATAAACATGCTATCCATTTCTACACTCACGATCTGCAAATTGCAAGCCATAGGCTAAAAATTTTTGGCATTATGTTTTGCAGATTAACTCATATTCGCATTCACAACAGTCATCGGTTACGGCTCCACGCCTCCAACTCTCCACGCGGCATGCCAGACTAAGTCTTCCTGCATACGAACTTGGAGGGAAAGCTGTGTTTGATAAACTTGAATGGTTCTTTTTTGGGTCAGCAATCGGCAAATTAATAACGGTATTATTGTTTTCTTTGACTGGGGCTTTGTTTTTATTGACTGTAGTTTGGATGGTATTTGGTGTTGTTGAAGGTTTCGATTTCTTATTTTCTGTTCCGTGTATTTCCGCTTGTATAGCATTACTCGTCTTAACTGAGACGGTGACGATCCTTCTTTTAATCAAAATTGCTCGGGAGTATCTGTAAGTACTTTTACGTCGTTAATGTAGGTGAATTTTATCAAATCGGCCGTGCCGATGATTTTGACGTGGTAGGGTTTAACGCCTGACCGCGAGAGTTCACTGTCTTTTGATCCCTTATAGATGGAAATTGCACTGCGCATAGATTGCATCGAAGGGTAGAGATTACGCCGATGGTTTTTCGTGCGCTTAATTTACAGGAAGAGCCTGCAGAACAAATTTTCTATGATGTTACTCAGGACAATTGGTTTGGCTCGGTTGTAAACATTGCTGCTAAGATATGAGGTAGTGGAAGGAGTCGCGGTTACTTAAAGGGGAGTATTTCTTTGTCAAAGAAGAATGAGTATAACGCTATAGAGAAATTAGCGATCATAGATGAACTGGCTGCAGGTAGAGGCACTCGGGAGGAGGTAGCCCGCAATGATTACTTTTGTATCGCTTCACTTGCTTGTATTTGCTAATAAAATCAGGCGCTCAAGGGAGACTGCTGCAAAAGTCGAGAATCTCAAAAAACAAAGATTTTTTGGGGACTAATATGCCTCCAATAACGCGAAACGAGCCTTAGAAGCGATTCTGGAGGCTCGTTTTTTGTTGACTGTTTTGTTGTTCTGTAAAAATTGGACTTTTGCAGCGGTCTCTCAAGGAGTACTCTTTTTTTATAAATAAAGTTAGACTGACGTAGAGATTAAGATCCAGCACTCAAATTCCGATATATAAAGACGAGCTTAAAATCGCATCGAAGGCACCAAAACCAAATATCATGATTAGAATAGGGGACAAGGACAACATGAAAAAAACTATACGATTAATACTGATGGCTGCTAGTTTTAGTTTTGTCATTCAGAATCCTGCTACTACACACGCTGCTGAGAATAAAATTACAGTAGTTATAGATGGCAAGACTCAAAACTATGAACAAGCACCAACCCTTATTGAAAATTTGACTTTTGTTCCAATGCGAGCAATATTCGAAGTACTGGGTGCTACAGTTTTATGGGATGATAGTACAAGAACGGTCAATGCAAAGAAAAACGATATAGAGCTTCAACTGTCGATAGGATCCTCTAAGGCAAAAGTGAACGGAAGTCAGGTCGCATTAGAAGTAGCACCACAGTTAGTTAATGGATATACCATGATTCCTCTTCGATTCGTTGGAGAGGCTTTGAACGCGAAAGTGAATTGGGAGGATACGACCCAAACTGTCATGATAAGCAGTAACGCAAAACCAACCGCTAACAATATCATCAAACCTAATGCCGACACCCCCATGGAAAAAGTAAGCGGTGACGATTCAGTTGGTAAAGAAGCCGCCGACAAAGTAAAAGATACAAGAGGCCAAGCTACAGAAAAAGGAGCTAATGATACGGCGACTACTCCTGTTAAAAACAATACAGCGGGTAAACCTACAACCGGCAGCGCGACAAATGTTGAACAAGATAAAGTAAAAACAGCTGATCTTTCAACGATAACAGAAATCTTAAAAAACATTATCATATATCCAAAAGATAATTATGATACAAATGAAGCTGCTCAAATGGTGGAACGAATTTCTCGTTTTGGAATAGATGTTCTGAAGGCTCTAGACAATAGCAAAGAGAAAGGGGATTCAGCCAAGAGGGTGGGAGGGTACCGGCAAAACATGGGATGATATTCCTGGGTCTGGTGGATTCCCCGTGGTCGTTCGTATTGGGTATAGTAATCCTGGCATTAACAACGGTCATAATGCAATTAATTTAGAGCTTCATGAAACATCCCATGCAATCGATACTTATGTGTTTAAAAATGTTTCCAAGTCGGATGATTTCAAGAAAATATGGAAGAAGGAAGTGACAAAGGTTTTTGGACAGAATCCATACTTTACAAATAACCCCGAAGAATACTTTGCTGAAGCTTTCGCCATGTATCATTTTAATGATCAATCGAAAAAGGAACTCAAAAATAAAGCCCCTCTAACGTTTAAATTTATTCAGGACCTAATCAGCAAGCTTGGCGGCAAAAACGATCTTTCGGATGGGTAAGCTGCGGGAACGCTCAAACAGGTACAGTTCTTGGCTCAAGCTGTAAATGATGGCCAAGCGCATTCCTCGGTAGTTAATGTATGAAAATGGATAATTTGATACACATGTATTGCTTGACGTTAAACGGGCAGGATAGTTCAATTGTTTCTCGAATATTTTCTGAGTTGGATAATTTTATAAACTTTGTGAATATAACGTTATGTGAAATCACAGTGTGATATTTAATGAAAGCATCTAAAGGAGGCCTGTATGAAGACAATTATCTATATGGTTAGGCATGGAGAATCACCATACAATGAAGGAAATGAGAGAACAAGAGGGCTTACCCCAAAAGGAAAGATCGATATTGAAGAAGTAACGAAGTTACTTCTAGGTGAAGGAATAGACATGATTATATCAAGTCCTTATACTCGAGCAATTCTTAGTGTTGAGGGATTGGCCGAACACTTAAAGTTAGATATTAAAGTATTTGAAGATCTTAGAGAACGTCATTTTGCATCTTATATGATTGAAAATGCAGAGTTAATGTCTAGTATCAGAGAGAGTTTTAATGACCCTAATTATACCTTGTCGGGTGGAGAGTCTAATGCTGATTGTCAGAAAAGAGCAATCTCAGTTCTAAAACCCATATTAATAGAGCACAGAGGGAAGAAAATAGCAATCGGAACTCATGGTCTTGTAATGACTTTGATGATGAATCATTTTGATCCAGCTTTTGGCTTGGAGTTTTTGAACCAATTAAAGAAACCAGATATCTATAAAATGCAATTCGAGGACTTAGAATTAGAAGAAGTAACAAGAATGTGGAATGATTAAATTTTATAAGGTTTATCGAAGAGGGGATTTATTAAATGAAAAGAGTAGATGTTGCCTACGTGCTTCTCTTTGATGGGCAAGGGGAGAATGTATTGATGGTCAAAAACAAGAGTATGAAATCTTCTTACTATACACTTTCTGGTGGAACAGTAGAAGAGGGAGAAACACTTGAAGAAGCTGCTATTCGTGAGGTAAAAGAAGAAACGGGCTTAGAGGTTGAATTAAATGGTATTTTCAGTGTGAGTGAAGCGTTTTTTGTAGATAGGGAACATCATACAATTTTCTTTACCTTTAGAGGGAATGTAATTGGTGGAGAAATAAATATCTCATTTCCAGAAGAAATTGAGGAAGTTACTTGGATGAAACCTCAAAGAGCAGAAGAATACATACATATACCAAGTGAGTTAAAGGGATTAATAATTGGTAAATCAATAGCACCATATGTACTCAGAGGAACTATTAATCACAATTCTTAATACAGTTTGTTGAAGTAACGAAGAACTATAGTCGAGGGGCTTGCTTTGGGCAGCTCTTTTTTTGTTTATTAAAGTAACGGGCAGCGGTTAGTTTAATGATCAAAAATAATAAGCAGGAGATAATATCGTAACTCCGATTAGAAAAGCGTATCTACGTAATTTTATTACTTAAAAACGATCTTATTATGGTAATTACGAATTGAATTTCGTAAAATAAAAGTTAATAGGACATATCCGAAAACCAAATTTCACATTTTACTATACTGTGACAAGATGTTAATCGTTTGGAAGGAATTAGAAATTTCTGATAGAATAAATATGAAGATGATCAGGTAATAAATTTGTACACATAAGGAGATAAAACTATGGCAAAAAACAAATTACTAAGAATGGACAATGTTGGCATCGTTGTAGAATCCCTTGATGACGCAATCTCTTTCTTCGAGGAGATTGGCTTGAAGCTCGAAGGGCGAGCTACTGTCGAAGGTGAATGGGCTGGTCGTGTAACCGGGCTGGGTTCACAGTGTGTAGAGATTGCTATGATGGTTACCCCAGATGGCCACAGCCGAATTGAACTTTCGCGATTTCTCACCCCACCTACTATATCAGATCACCGAACTGCTCCTGTAAATGCCCTCGGTTATCTACGCGTCATGTTCACCGTTGAAGACATTGACGAAATGGTATCCAGACTCACTAAGCATGGTGCTCAGCTTGTTGGCGAAGTGGTTCAGTACGAGGACTCGTATCGGCTCTGCTACATTCGTGGAAATGAAGGACTTCTAATCGGTTTGGCGGAACAACTCCGTAATAAATAAGTGACTGCCGGGACACATCCGCACCGACTAACCGCATCGCGGCCGTCAGCAAGCTGCCTTAACTCGGTGGGACTTCCTGATGCATGAACTTTAACGGAAATCAATGCAAAAAACAAATTAAAGGGACTCAACTAACGGGTACGAGAGTGCAGGAATTGCTTGTAGCGAACCCTTTTTTTCCGTTGAAGTAACGGGCAGTTAAGCGTAGTTTCATATTAATGAGTGGTAACAAATC